>CAMCUQ010000012.1 GCA_945878775.1 Chthonomonas calidirosea | reverse complement strand
CTTGTGTGAACAGCGGGATTATACGGTAGACTAGAGAGGACATCAGGTACTCCGGGAAGAGGATTTGTTTGGCGACTTAACTCTACCTCAGAAGTTGCCTGATGTCGTAACACACTTTTTGTCTACATACTTTTACCGGAAACTAAAGTTTATAGAATTCTGTCTAGTAAAAATACCTGCTTTCCGAACCATTATATATCCACTACCTCTCGCAGGAGAAAAAAATGAGTACGGGCAAACGGTCTTTACTGGGTGTAGATATTCAATCCGATTCGATTTGTGTCGTGGAACTCTCTGGCACATGGTGTGAGTGGGAGATTGTCTCTGGAGGGAGCATTCTCCTACCCCTTGGAGCCATGGAGAGGGGCATGATCATGGATGCCGCTGTCGTCGCGCAGCGACTGCGAGACCTCCTGAACCGCCTTAAAATCACCACGCACGACGCTGTCTTTGGGCTTCCTGGGCTTGCCACGCAGACCCGCGTTATGGAACTCCCTCCGCTTCCCCACGATGACCTCGTCTCTATTGTTGAGAGCGAACTCATGTTCGAGGTGAACAATGGTAAACCCGTCGAAGCGTTCGACTTTATCCAGCTTGGTGAGCCAGAAGAGGAGGGCGATATGCTCCCTCTTCCCACTCTCTTGGTTGCCGCAGATACCGCTGTAGCCCAAGCCTATATGGATGTGGCACTACGCGCTGGCTTGAACCTGATCGCCATGGAGCCGATTGCGCTTTCCATGTATCGCGCCTCGTGTGCCATACTCCCCTCGGAAGAAGCGACTATTTGGGTCTCTGTAGGGAATGGGGATGTGGAGGTCGCTATTTTGGAGCAAGGGGCTTTACGCCTCTATCGTCGCCTCGATATTAGTGGGGAGACGCTCTTCAACGCCGCAGACGAGCAAAGCATTAAGACAGCCAGCGAGCCAGAGTTCGATACCTCATTTGATACAGGCTTTCAAGCCAATCAATCCGCTACCCCCCGCCGAGCCGCCGGATTCCATACTCTTGTCATGGAACTACAACGCTCAATCGAATACTTCCAACGCCGTAGAAGAGACGATCCCATCAAACGGATTCTGGTTTCCACTTCGCGCCTCACCCTTCAGGGCTTGGCGGAAATGCTCTCAAACCGATTGGGGGTACCCGCTCTACTGGTGAATATGGAAGGCTTCCCCAACGCACCTGAGGCTCTGGGAGCCAAGAATGCTGAGGGTTTGATACGCTTTGTTGGCGCATTGGGCTTGTCTATGTATGACCAGACTCCCAACCCCGCCGCGATCCCTTGTTTTGATCTCCGTGTTCGTGTGCATGAACAAAAGAAGATGATAGCCACCAGTAAACGGGCTGTCGTCTCCCTTGTCGCCTCCATTGGGATACTGATATTGCTCATTACAGGTAGCTTTCGCGTGGGGATACAGGCAAACAAAGCGGACCATGAGGTTGAGCATATGAAAGAAGAGTTGCAAGAGCTTCAGACACGGAAACAGAAGCTGATCGACCGACAGGAAGCACGGCAAAGACTGATTGAACTCATTCAGACGGAGGGAATCTCGTTTCCCCGCGTGACAGACGCCGTCTCTCAGGCGTTGGTTGGCGCGGTGAGCCTCATGGAGATCAGCATTCAGCAAAATGGGCATGTCAACATCGTTGGCGATGCCACTTCGGAAAAGGGAGTTATCAAGGCACTAGATGGGTTGAAGTTGTGCCCGCTCTTCCTCAATGCGACGGTAGATTCCTATAATAGACTGAGCAAAGCGAACAGTAGCGAAACGAGCGTTCACTTTCTGCTGTCCGCAGACATAGCAGGGGTCAGTGAACCCTTAGCAAAGGTGGCTAGTACCCCATGAAAAAAGTAATCGCCTATCAAACACTTCTCATTGCGGCTCCCATTGTTGCCCTTGTTGTCGGTGGAGTTGTCTGGATGAATCAGCAACGTAGGCTGACGCGCATTAAGGCAGAGGGAGAGGTGGTACTCAAAGAGGTTCGCACCGTTCAAGCCCAACTAAAACTGGCAGACTCTCAACAGGCAAGCAAACGGTTTCCAACGGTGGAGTTGAACGCCCAAGAGCAGTCGAAATTCCTCGATCTGCTACGGCTTTGTGCGCTAGAGACCGGAGTCGAGATCACAAGCTGGAAGAACGCAGTAGCGGGGGGAGACGCAACTCCCGGCTCTTCAAACACAGGAGCAGCCACTGCCAAACCCGCTAGTACCGCGCCTCGGAAGCTACCGGAAGGCATCTCTATGGTCACCAGTAACGTTGAGGTGAGAGGAGCATTTCCCAAAGTGCGAGACTTCCTCTATCGCCTACAATTGAATCCGAGGCTATTGAGTATTCACAAGGCAAGATGGGGACGGGATGCCAAGTATCCGAACACGGTCGCCGAGTTTACCCTTTCGCGCTATGTGCATCTCGCCTCTGCGAACCCCGAGATTGCAGTGGACGCTGTACCCGCAGTACCCGCAGTGCCCGCTGTGCACCATGACGACGAACACCATGACGACGAACATGAGCATCACCATGAGGAAACAAAACCATGAAATACCGAAATCCTTTTTTCAAGAGCCTTGTGGGGAGTTTATGCCTCTTGACACTCTCTTTGCCTACGCTGTCGCATTCTGATGCTCCAAGCGAATCAAAACCCATTCGGCTCCGGTTCGAGAACACAGACCTTGCAGAGATTCTTCACGCCATTAGTCTGAAGACAGGAGCGAACATCGTTCTTGCAAGTACCACCCGGCGGAACATGTCTTTGAACCTTACGGCAGCGACGGTTGAAGAGGCGCTAAAGACGGTCACCACGTCGTCTGGTATGCTTTATCGGCTCATTGGGCGCAGCTATGTGGTTGCCAGCTCCACCGAAATCAAGCAGTTGTTGGAAGCCAGTGGAGCCAAAGCCCGTTTTCCTTTGAAATATATGCCTGTGGAAGAGGCAGTACGTCTGGTTGAGGCAACATTCCCCTTCTTAACTGTGCGCCCTCTAAGCAACCAAATCCTCATGGTGGGAGCCGACGAGGATTTGAAACTGGCGAGAGTGATGCTTCTGGAAGAGGATGTGCCACGTGCTGTTGAGGAGACGAAGACAGAGATAATTTCGTTGAAGATTCTTGCGGCAAGTCAGGTCTCTGCACTTCTCAAAAGCACCTACCCCAAACTCAAAATAGAGACTTCGGGGAGCGGTGACAAGCCCGGAGGCGCGATCAGTCTCATTGGAGCAAAAAGCCTTGTGAGCGAGGCACGCAAAACGATTGAGCGGCTAGACATGCCTGCGGACTCTGGTGGCACACCTGCCGACTACCGCATCTACAATATCAAATATAGCAGTGCACCTGTGCTTCAAGACTTCCTCTCGAAGGCGTTCCCAAAACTGCAAGTGATTGTGGGACCCGCAAACTATGCGCCTAGCACACCCAAATTCAACTCTATTTTGAGCGCCACAAGCGGAAGCTCCAGCGGTGGATCGGGAGGGCAAGGGGGAGGCAATGGAGGCTCCTCAGGTGGTGGCGGCGGTGGGGCATCAGGTGGTGGTGGCTCTAATTCACTGGAAGAGCTTTCCTTAGACGCCTTCAAAGATAGAATGCAGAAACGAGCACGAACTCTGCTACTGAGCGGAAGTCCTGTGGAATTAGAGTATGCTTTCAAACTATTGGATCAACTTGACATTGCCCCGCAACAGGTGATGGTAGACGTGAAAGTAGTCGATACATCGCCAGAGAGAGCAGAGGATTTGGGTGTCTCTTGGGACTGGAATCCGCTTCATGCGATAGAGCTTCCTAAGGGGACGGGACTCGATCCTAAGACAGGTGTTCCAGCTACAAGCCAGTCGGGACCCCTTCAGTTCGGAGCATTTAGTAGAGTTCCTTGGGAGGTATTTTCAACCCTGAGCGCGATGGTCACACGGAAAGAGGCGAAAGTACTTGCCGACCCACGCATTCAGGTTATCTACAACGAGGATGCGAGCATCTTTATTGGTGATACCCTCCGAACGCAAGTGACGCAATCGAGCCTTACAGGTACCACCATTCAGGTTTTGGAGTTTCCGGTGGGAATCATCCTTCTGGTGCGCCCACGCATCAATGGAGACGGCAGAGTCACTTTGCGCGTTCATCCTGTGGTGAGCACCGTCACCTCTCTTGGTGCGGGAAACATACCTCAGAGCAGTTCCCGTGAAGCGGAAACGACAGTGATGCTGAAGGATGGAGAGACCGTCGTGATAGGGGGCTTGATCCGCGAGGAGCATATTCGCTCTTTGCGAGAAGTGCCACTGCTCTCTAAGCTACCGCTCATCGGTGAACTTTTCCGCAGTCGTTCGACATCGCATCGTAAAAGTGACATTTTGATTTTTCTCACACCGCGTATCGTGCGGGATAAGAATTGACAGACAGGAAGGTGCGGCATGGCTACAAAAATTAATATCCGCCCAGAGGATAAGCCCAAAGTCATCGCAATTGTAGGAGTCATCGTCTTTGTAAATATCTTCGTCTTTTCGCGCCTCATTTCAGGAGCGCAGACGCCTCCCGCAGGAGATACAACCAAGACGACGAGTACCTCTAGTACCACCCAGACGCCAGCCGCAGAGAGTGGAACTGCGACTACTACAGCAGTGGCAAAGGCTCCTGTGGTTCCCGTTGCCGGTGGAGATATGAAGGTTTGGAACAAAGACGAAACACAACCCACTCCACCATCTGGCGACCCGTTTAAGCCTGTTATAGACACAGCTTCTTCGGTGCCGTTAGAATCAAGACATGCTCCACAGGCTTCCAATATTGCTCTAAAGCTACCCCCTATTTTGGGTAAACGGTATCGCCTCGCCTCGGCGGTATCCCGCATGATGAGTAAGGGGATATTGCCTCCCATTGGAATGAACTTACAGGTGCGTCCGACAAAGCAGGAAGAGCCGCTGCCAGAGTTTGAAGTAAAGGGGGTCATCATTGATGATCAGGCGATGGTGGTTCTCAGGATGGGAGATAAGTCGCTCTACAAAACAGTGGGCGAAAGCTTGCAGGGAGGCATCATTATAGAAAAGGTGACGCAGGAGGCGGTGACGTTCCGTATCGGAAATGAACGGCGCGTGCTTGCACCGGGACAGACATTTAAAGCCACTGAAATACCGAGCTATACGACGACAAACCAATCCTTCTAAAAAAGAGTTCAGCTGTGTTGTTTGAAGAGCGTTGTCCCATGCTCTTCCCTCCCAAACAGTCGGGGGAGTGCTTAGAGAGCCATTTCGGTTCTGTTCGCACTCTCCCGACTGTCTATTTTGTTGTGAAAAGAGGAAACACAGGGATGGGGCGGGTTTGGCTTTGCATCGTTGGGTTCAAGCGCAGATACTCACGCGCTATCGCCGATTCCCAGTGCCGCTCCGCGTGATACTTTCCAATGGTCTCTTCGCGTCGTGCTTCCGCCACTCGTTGAAGGCGTTGGTAGCACTGTTTGAGCTGGAAATGGAGCTTGGGGTCGTCAGGGGCAATCGAGAGAGCCTGTTGGAAGGCTTCTACTCCGTTTGTATAGTCTCCAAGCTGATAGTAGACTCGTCCGATCTCATTCCACAGCTCTTTTGAATTTGGGTAGGTGCGACTGAGGGGTAGCAGCTGGTGTAGCGCCTCTTGGAACTGCCCTTGACGTGCTAACACACTTCCCAAGCCGAGTTGCGCCTCCACCAGATTCGGATCGCGTCGTAGTGCCTCTTGAAACTGGTTTCTGGCTTCCAAGAGTGCCATCTCTCTCAAAAAGGCTTTGCCCAGTGCCAAAGGAACCGTCGCTTTGTCACGGGAGAGGGTCTTTGCCATCCGAAAAGAGCGGATTGCTCCCTGAAGTTCCGGGTTTTCTGGAGGTGCGAGTAAGGCTCTCCCATACCTCAAAAAGCGGTCTGAGAGAGAGTCTGGCGTGTCTGTTCGGGAGGTTGTACTGGAGAGAGGGAGTGCGACATCGCTCTCTGTAAGAATCGTAGTAGGAAGTGAACGCACAAGGGGCGAGTTTCCTAATACCCATTTGGCAAAATCGGGGCGCACTGCCTGATGTAGCAGGCGTGCATGGAGATGCAGTGGGAGCCGCAGAGGTTTGCCGTCAAGCCCTTTGGTGGGGATCCTCAAAGCAAACCGTGCGACCTCCGCCCCTCCGGCAGGAATGGTATGGTGATACAACGTAGTGATCTCCTCACTACGGTTATTGTGAATGATGGGAGCACCAGAGCGATCCAAGCCAAAGTGCCTCCATTGATGTGATTGGGCTGGAGGGGTATCCCCTCCTTTACTTGTGAGACCGTTCCACCCTAATATCGTCCCAGCGCTGTCTTTGAGCGTCACTTCCAGCCAAACGGACTTGAGATCGGTATAGCCCGATGGGAAGTCATGCCCGATATTCCGATTTTCTATGACGATGTCTAATAGCACCTGTTCGCCAAGATGGGGAAACCTGCCCAAAAGGGGGGCATTGAGTGGCGCGACCCACTCACTTTCATGCCCAGGTGCTTGGCTTCGCATGGCAAATATGTCGATCTCTAGCCCTGAGCGTTGTAAGAAGCGTTGTGTCTCTGTTTGGTGTGTATTCTCTTCTTGAAGCGTGGCGAGGGCAGTATTTCCGCCGAGTGAGGCATGAGAGACTTTACCAGAAGCATTGCGCCAATGGCAGGTGATACAGGTTTTCGTCTGCTTATCGTCTATAGCTTGGGGACGATTCCCTGAGACTGGGCTGTTATACCACTCCCCAAAACTATCCGAAGTGCGGTAGAAGCGATAATGGTTCTGTGTCACCCCATAACTCTGTTGATGACAGCTTCCACATAGCGCCGCCTGCCTCAAGAGAGGCTTTGAGAGGCTGAACTGATGCGCCTGCGGACGTACCCGCAATAGGTAGTCGTGTACGAAGCGTTGCCAGCCAGCCTTCGCCGAATCATAGGGGTAGTTTTCAGGAATGGAGAGCGTAAAGCGTCCATTACCGGTATGTGGGGCTGCCTCGGTGGTGGCGTGGCACGTTATGCAATCGACAGCACCCACCTCTTTATACCCATTTGGGAGTGCCTGTTGTGGTTCATGGCAACTCTGACACCATTTTTTCGCCTGCTTCCCTTGTCGGGCTTCATACGATTGCAACACACGCCGATAAAATGGGTCGCTGCCGCCCTGCCTGTGTGCTGACCGATGCCACTCTCCGCCGATCTCCACATGGCAACCTTCGCGGGTACAGTAGGCAGAATCTTGTGCATTCCAACGCTGTTGGGTAGTGGAGACCTCTTCCGTGAGACGAAAGGAGGCGGGGAAAAGAGGGTTTTGCGCTTGAACTCCGTTTGTGGCAGATAGGTCGCGCAGATAGTCTCCTGCGTTGTAGAGCAGATGATCTGTTCCTGCCCACATGCCTAAAGGGAGTAGGAAGAGCGCCAAGGCAACCCCGGTAGCAGAGAGGGCAGGAGAGTGCGAAGTGGGACGAGGGCGAATACTGTGCAAATAGGCGAGAGCAAAAACGAGACCACCATAGAGGTGTAGCTGCCAATAGAGACCCGCATGCGTGTTGCTTTGCCCACGCAAAGGGCGCAGAAAGAGAACAAGCCCCCCAAAAAGACAAATGCCTCCACTCATTAACAAAATGCTACGGAGAAACGAGGGGGTATTCTGTTCTCGAATGCGCCTCCAAACGGCACGGCATAAGGGGAAAAGGCAGAGCAAACCGAGGAAGATGTGAAGCAAAAGCAGGAATGCAACGCGCAAGCCCATGGTGTGACGTGCGGGCAGAGCAAGATAGAGACCGCTAAATACGAGAAAGAGGAGACAGAGCGTCAGAGGACGAAAAAAGAACCCTGCCTCCCTCTTTATTTGTGTTGCGAGTTTCCGGAGATGCTCCGGCATGGGCTAGACCTTTGCTGGAACCTCAAAAGGTTTGCGATACTCACGGGTGAGAAGGTGATTCGCCTCTTTGTTTCCAATAAACTCCTCTTTACGAGGGTCTATTTTCAGCTTGGAACCCAAGCGATAGGCGACTTCACGTAGGTTGACGTTGTTCAGCGCAAGATGCTGCTGGAAGCGTCCAAAAGTCTCCATTGCTGCGGCATCGCCCTCAAAACCCTCCACTCGATCTGTGCTATGCTGGGAGTGCCCTAGCAAGTAGGAGATATTCCCAAGGTGACACAGTGCACTAGAGAGGTGTCCCTCTTCAATGTCGGCATGAAGCTCTTGTGATTTGCGTGACTTGACGGCGGAGAGGAAATTGCCATAGTGATCGCCCCCTCCATTGAAGTGTTGTACCTGTTGCCCCTTATTGTCAAATGCGAAAGCTTCATCGTATCCCGTGAAGACAACGTATCCCTCAGAACCGTAGATGATATTTCCCACTTTTGCGTTCATCAAGCCATCTGTCTCCAAGCCACGCACCTCAAAGATCAGTTCGGCATCCCCATAATCGAAGCAGGAGACCACGGTGTTTGGAGTGTCGCCATCATCCACATAGCCAAACCTGCCCCCCACAGTGACCACGCTCTTGGGCAACTGATTTTTGTTCAAAGCCCATCGCGCAACGTCCATCTGATGTATGCCCTGATTGCCCAAGTCTCCGTTGCCATAGTTCCAATTCCAGTGCCAATCATAGTGGAAGCGGCTGGAGTTGAAGGGGCGAACTGGCGCGGGACCCAACCAGAGATCGTAGTGTACTCCTGCGGGAACGGCGGTATCCGCACGCATACCGATACTTTTGCGCCGCTTGTAGCAAAGCCCTCTCGCGATGGTAACCTTGCCTATTTTACCACTATGAATATACTCTATTGCCTCACGAGAGCCTTTCATAGAGCGAATTTGGGTTCCCGTCTGGCAGATTTTCTTGGTCTTGCGTGCTGTCTGAACAATGATACGCCCTTCATGCACATTGTGGCTAACGGGTTTTTCAACATAGACATCTTTGCCCTGCTGCATTGCCCAAATCGCGGCTAAAGCGTGCCAGTGGTTTGGAGTGGCGATAGAGACCGCGTCGATACTCGTGTCTTCCAGCAGTTTCCGAATGTCGGAGTAGTAGCGTGGCTTCGGCACGCCTTTCTTTTCGGCGGCAAGCATAGCACCTGCAATGACGTTTTCATCGACATCACAGATAGCAACGAGGTTCGCTTCTGGGTGACCCAAATAGCCTCCCACATGATCTAGCCCTCGCGAGCGTACTCCAATTACGGCGACATTGACGCGCTCATTGGCACTTCGCTTTGGGAGGTATGTCGGTTCGGAATGGGCAACACGAGTGAGTGAGGCTCCAGCAACAATGCTGAGCGATTGTTCCAAAAAACGACGACGAGAAAATTGTTCCATAAATTAGGTACTCCTAAACATTGAACCGCTGACGATAATCTCTAGTTTCAAAAAGGTCTACTTGCCAACTACTCTTGGTTTCGTGAAGAAGAGGGGGATTTCCTTCCGATTATCTTCCTCTTTGGCTCAAAATATTGGTATAGAGATTCTCCGTGCGCTGTACCATCCGTTCGGCTGTATACCGCGACTCGACTCTTTGAAGCCCCGCCTTACCCATCGCAAGCCCAAGATGGGGCGAAGAGAGGAGGATGGAGAGCGCGTTTGAGAGCGAGAAGGGATCGTGTGGAGGGATGAGTATTCCTGTGACCTGATCCTCCACGGTTTCCACCAACCCCCCAATGCGTGTTGCGACGACTGGCTTTCCGGCAGACATTGCCTCTAATGCCACAATCCCCTGACCCTCAAGGCGTGAAGGAATTGCGACCACGTTCGCCGCATGAAAAAAGGGGGCAGGCTCCGCAATAGCTCCCACAAAGTGAAGATTTGCCTCCCCCCAAGCGAATTGGCGCAAATTCTCCTCTTCGTTACCCCCTCCCACGATAATGCAGTGCGCTTGAGGCATTTGCATCCGTAAGTGCCGGAAAGCAGAGATGAGAAGGTCAAAACCCTTTTCAGGAGCAAGGCGTCCTACGCTGACAATAAGAGGAGCATTCTGCTCGATATTGTACTTCTGGCGTATTGTATGCCCCTCTTCTGAGTTTGCGAAGCGTGAGAGGTCTACACCGTTTGGAATAATATCCAGCTGTTTTGCCACAAGTCCATTATCCATGTAGGTGGTTGCTATCGCCTGAGAAACGGTGATCATCTGCTCTACTCGCTTCATGATACTGGAGAGTGCCGTGCGCGGGATGAATGGGAGCGGCGACAAAAGATTGTGTGCTGTGAACACAACGGGGATATTCACACGACTTGCCGCAGGTGCACCTATGCACAGGCTTCGCACCCCTTGCGTGTGCAGTAAGTCAAACTTTTTATCTATAAGCTGTGCCAATGACTGAATGGCACGATGGTCGGCGAGAGGCGAGGTCCTGGGCGAAAAGGTGAATGGCACGAACGGAAGTTCCAACTCTGAGGCGAGGGAGGCAAAATCGTCTGGCGCAAAGAGGACAGGATGAATTTGCACTCTGTTTCTCAAGTGTAAAAGCGTCTCCACGTGCCGCTTCATACCACCCGTAGCAGGGCGCATGAGGATGGCGACTCGTATAGGACTAGAGGCGGTAAGAGACATCAGCGTGGTATGGGTATCGATTGAATAATGTTCTCTAGTACGCGCCCACTCGTTTGCCCTTGATGTTCGGCATCAGGGCGCAGAATTAGGCGGTGGCTCAGAACAGGGTAGATGAGAGTCTGAATATCATCAGGTGTTATAAAGTCTCTCCCTTGCATGGCGGCGTATGCTTTTGAGGTGAGCATGAGCGTAATGGTGGCACGCGGGCTTGCTCCCATTGCAATATAGCGATGTGTGCGGGTGGCACGAACCAGTTGTACAATATACTCTTGCAGTGGTTTCTCCACATGCACGCTATCCACCTCGGTGCGATAACCTGCTAGATCAGCCATCTCCAAAACGGGCTGGAAGTCGATGTCTTGGAGGTTGTTGGCACGAAACCCGCGTTGGGTGCGATCCAATATTGCACGTTCAGAATCAATATCTGGATAAGGCACGGGCACTTTCAGCATGAAGCGGTCCATCTGCGCCTCTGGGAGTGGGTAGGTTCCTTCGTAGTCGATGGGGTTTTGGGTCGCACAGACCAGAAACGGCTCCGGTAAGGGGTAGGCAATCCCATCAATCGTGACTTTTCTTTCTTCCATCGCCTCTAAAAGTGCGGATTGGGTTTTGGGAGGGGTGCGGTTGATCTCATCCGCCAAGATTAGCCCCGCAAAGAGGGGACCCCGCTTCATTTGAAACTCTTGGGTGCGAGGATCAAAGATATTTGTTCCCAAAATATCGGAGGGCATGAGATCGGGGGTGAACTGAATACGCGCGAATGAGGTTCTAAACAGAAGCGAGAGAGTGCGAATGGAAAGCGTCTTTGCGGTTCCGGGGACTCCTTCCAGAAGGACGTGCCCGCCTGCAAGTATCGCCACAAGCAACATATCGATCAGATTGTCCTGTCCGACAATCGCTTTGTGCATCTCTGTGCGTACTCGCTCCGCAAGATGCTGAACGACGCCTTTTTCAGGAACAATATTGGAAAGAGTACCGGAGTCCACACTCATGGGTAAATGAGGGGGAACCGGTATAGGAAGATCGGGTATCTGTGGCGCGTTATCCGACAAGGGAAGCCTCTTTTCGTAGGTTTTCAAGTTGTTTTGTGAGTATTACCAGTTCGCTTTCTTGAATCCGTTCTCCTGCTCGTATCTGCTCTGCGCGTTGAAAGAGGTTCTTCCAACGTCCAAAAAACTCTGGCGAGGTGCGTTCCATGGCTTGAAAAAGAGCATTATTGTTTTCCTGCTCCGTGCAAAATTTGGTGTGGAGCTCCTGAACAAGTTGTTCATACTGAACCAGGAAAGCAACATCTGATGCGTTTGTGCGCTTCCAAAACCGCCCTAACGCTTCGAGATAGTCTATTGAGGGGCGGTGGGCTTGTGAGGGGAGGGAGACTATTGCACCAAAGCGGCGGTTGCCATTATAGACAAAGCACAGCAGAAGGACAAACAGGTGTAGGCAGAGCAGACGCAAGGGGAGAGGGGTACTCTGCCAAAGACCTGTTGGAGTGTCTGTGGCAGTAGAGGTCTCAAACCCCACCCCATGATGGTACTCGTCGAAGGCAACAGACGGGCGTGACGAGGAGGTAGAAGTACGTGCTATTTGCAGAAAGAGGAGCGCGTTATCGTGCGATTCATCGGTGAGTGTCGCGTTGCTGAGCATATTCTCAATGGCACATAGAATGAGGTGTCCCTTGCCCATTGGCTTTTCGAGGAGCAATGCACCCTGATCATCCTGAAGCAGCGTGTGATAGACTGCGGGCGCACTAAAGCGAATTCGGGAGATGGAGGCTATAGCGTCGAGACCCTTGAGGTAAGGAGAATCGCTTTCGTCCACCGTGATGCTCGTCGGTTTTTCGTCGCCTCGAACGATCTCAACATCTCCTGCTAAAGGGTCCTCTCGGTCGGTTCCACGTGCAGGGAGGCTTGCTTGGTAGAACAGAGTTCCCCCTTGCTCTATCCACTTTTTCATGGCGCGTAACTCATTCCGCGTGATCTGTCTCTCTGCCGAAAAAGGTTCAATGACACAGAGTAGTCCTAGCTGTGGTGAGAGCTGCCCCCATGAGGTGCGCTGACGCGTGACCGATAACCCCTGCGCCTCCAGCAGAAGATAGAGGGCTTTGGTTCCTGCGCGTTGGGCATTGAAGGTGCTTGGCTCTGTGGCAGGGCGAAGCTCTTGCCCCCTCTCTCTTGAAAATGTGGCAACAATAAGAAAAAGGAGAAGGAGCGCACCAATAAACCAAAGCTCTTTACGCGGTGTGGACATAGGCACATTATACCTTTTGCCCAAAGCGAATCACCTCTCTCATGTTACCCTTGAAAAAAGGAGGCGATTTCGAGTACACTGAACTATCTCCAAAAGAGAACGACACTCTCACTATAAAGGGCAAACACCAGTGAATTCCCGGCTACCCGTCTGGCTAAAGAAGCGCGTACCTAGTCCCGATACCGTTCAAAACGTGAATGATATGCTACGTGATGCGAAGCTTCACACCGTCTGTGAAAGCGCACGGTGTCCAAATTTGGGAGAGTGTTGGTCCAAGAAGACCGCCACCTTTATGATCTTGGGGGATATTTGTACCCGTAGCTGTGGCTTCTGCGCGATCAAGGTGGGAAAGCCTCTGGAGCTAGATAGCGATGAACCGCGCCGTGTTGCCGAGACCGCAAAGGCGATGGGACTCAAGCACGTCGTCGTCACATCCGTGGCGCGAGATGAGCTACCTGATGAAGGCAGTGGGCAATTTGCAGAGACCATTCACGCGCTACGTGAGGCGATACCCGGCGTCATTGTTGAGGTGCTAACCCCCGATTTTAAGGGCAAGCGCTGGTGTATTCGGCGCGTGGTAGAGGCTCATCCCGATATTTATAATCATAATATTGAGACAGTAGAGCGACTCTCTCCCAGTGTGCGCCCTCAAGCAAGGTATGAGCGAACCCTTGATCTCCTTCGCACCGTCAAAAACATGGACGCAACTATCCATACCAAGAGCGGGATTATGTTGGGCTTGGGGGAGACACACGAAGAGATTTTGCAGACCCTGCAAGACCTGCGGGAGGCGGGAGTCAGTGCTGTCACTATTGGGCAGTATTTGCGCCCGACAACGACACATCATCTGCCCGTAGTCGATTATGTGACCCCCGAACAGTTTGCGGAGTATGAGCGCATAGGGGAGGAAATGGGCTTTGTGTTTGTTGCCTCTGCGCCTTTTGTTCGTTCGTCGTATAACGCACAAGCGTTTTCTGAAAAGCTGATGGCACAACGGCTTGCTATGGCAGGAATATAGTGCTTTTCGTTGAAATGTTTGACTTTTATAGGGAGCAGGGTACGCGATGCGTCGCTTGCACCTCTGGATAAATCGCCTCTTTATTGCGGTGCCATTAGGCTATCTCACCCTACACTCTGTCGGATATTCTCGGCAGGTGCTCTCCTATCTGAGTAATGAGAAACGCCTTGCCTCTTTTATCTCCTCTATTATCTCTCAACAGATCGGACGCGAGGTACACATTGGGGGCGTTGAGTTGCGTGGTGATCTCTGGAATGCCACGCGGGATAACCACCTCATTCTCCGCGATGTTGCCCTTTTCGCCGATACTCACAATCCAGCTCTCCCAACCCTGCGCGTTGCCCGAATGGAGATCGACTTTCAGCGGGAACAGCTACTCACGGGAGAGGACTTTGCGATCCCGCGTGTGCAAGGTATCCACCTTTTTCAGCCCGAAGCCCACCTCGAACGTGACCGAAGCGGCGTCTATAATATCACTCCGCTACTCCAAGAGCTATTGGGCAAGCCTTCAGAAGCAAAACGCGCCTTTGTACATTTGATTACGATCCATGGTGGAACCATCCATTTCAAAGACGCCCTCTTTCCCGCACCCAAGCGTGTGGTTTCTCGACCTCTGAAAACAGCCCTGCATAACGTGGATGCCACCTTACTGATTCACCCAGACAAGAGCCTCACTCTGGATATCAAATCGGAGGGCTTAGAGGGTTTCACGAAATCGGTTCGCGCCACAGGGATACTTCAACCAGAGACATTCGCTTTTCAGGGAGAGTTACACCTTCAAAAAGCGAACCTCTCAGAGATCACGCGGAGGCTTTTGCCACCAGAGAGTTTCGTTATTGCGCGAGGTGAGGGGGATATTGATCTCCATGCGAGTTATAACCCCTTAAAACCGACTCGGAAATTCGATCCGTCTGCGTTTAAGACAGAGGGCGATCTCCATCTGAGAGGTGCGGACTGGACTTGGAAGCCTCTCCGCTTTCCTGTGCAAAACCTCTCTGCCGATCTCCATTTCACCTCAAAGTCTGTTAAGGGAATAATTGCTGGTAACTATGCAGGCTCCCCTGTCAGAATTCAGGGCAGTGCTTTTAATCTGCCTCTCTTTCTACCAAAACAAAACAACACCCCTCCGCTGATAATTCGTGCAGAGGGAGTAATGCCTCAATGGGATGTTGCTCGCACGGTGCAGTTTCCTGATCTAAGGGAGCTAATCAGTCAGACCTCTCCTCTTGTGCGAGAGCAAGTCGGTACGCTGCAAGGCAAAGGGGAGCTTCATGTCTCCCTTAAGGGGGCATTAAATAGCCTCGCGTTGGCTGGAACTGCCACGCTACCCACGCTTAAAAATGCAAAACTGAACGCCAAGAATGTACAGATGAATGCCTCATGGAATGGCTCTCAACTTCAGACTTCTTTGACTGGTAATATTGCACAGGGAAGACTCGCTGTACATTCTCAGTTAGGTTTTGCACACGGGAGCAATTACCGTGTCGATATTCGGGCACGAGGCGTTCAGGTCTCCGAGTTAAGAAGCCTGTGGAAGCAAGGGAAAGCCCCCCTCTCTGTAGCGGGGATAGCCCAGATAGATACCACTTTTGATGGCAAAATAGGGGTTGAATCCCGGTCGGACACGCGCGTGCGCCTTGCAGACATCAAGATTCAAGATCAGACCATTCGGAACGCCACAGCCTCCATGCAGACAGCGGGAGAGAGATTTTCCCTCAGCCAATTGAGAATTGACGATGCACGTGGCGTTGTGCTTGCAAGCGGGACGGCGAACCTTAACACGCATTTGCTCGATTTCAAAGTGGCTGCTGATGAACTTGATTTGGGCACTCTGCTCGCGATAGTCCCCCAAAAACGTACCGAGAAAGCCCCTCCCATTCCGAACCCCGATACCTCTGATGAGACAGAGCCACTCCCTATTGAGGGTATCGCCTACCTGCGTGGCTCCAAAGAGCCTACCGCGCGGATTACTGGCACGCTGGAGGAGCCTCATGTTCTGGGGCGATTGACCGCTTTTAATGTCCAACTTGGAAAGCTCGAATCGGAAAGAATTGAGACAGTGTTTGATCTAGCCAAGGATCGCTTGGTTTTGAATCAAGGCAATATTCTGCTCACTCCGGGCTTCATCAACATCTCTGGAATCGTTGCGGGATTGGACACCCTCCAAAAGACCCCGCCCTCTATAAGCATTTCGGCACAGGCGGAAAATGTTGATATCAACCGCCTCCTTACTCTTGCAGGTATCGATGCCCGGCAAGTGAGGGCGTCTGGAACTGTAGCGACAGATGAGATTTCTTTGATAGGAACCACACGCGACCTCAGTACACGTTTTCCGTTCAAACTCTATCTCGAAAATACAACGGTCAACGATCTGCCTATCGCCGACGCGGAATTTACGATTGGGTACAAACAGAACCGAGTGGAATTCCCCACGATCATGCTACAGCTCGCGCAAGGGCAGATAGATGGCTCTGGGAGCGTGGGACCTGGCAAAAACATCGCGTTCAACCTTGCTGCCAAAAACATCGATCTTCCTAGTATCTTGTCGCCCTTCGTCCAGAACGCATATTCTGATGCTATCCGAGGGACGCTGTTTGGCAGAGTGAGCGTGAATGGGACTACTGACACGCCAAACGCCACTCTAAACCTCTCTGCCGAAGGGCTGAACTACCAGAACTATGCGCTAGGGAGCCTCACGGGAACCGTTCGCTATCAGGACAAAATGCTTACTGCGGAGCGAATGCTATTAGGGGATTTGGGGGGAGGCGAAGGCAGATTCTCGATCTCAAAATTGCAGTATGGAACAGAACAGCGTGCTTTAAAAGGAGACCTGAACTGGTCTGCGGTGAGCATTAAGGGCATCAGAGAGTTATTACAGGCTTTGGGAAGCACTGAGACAGAGAGTGTCGAGAAGCGCAATGCACTGCTACCCATTGCACAGGCACTTAGTTCATTGGAGGGCGCAACGGCAGGTAGTGCCACACTTTCAGGAACGTCCGACAAGCCTGAAATCGCTCTGCAATGGGAAAATACCCCTCTTTCCCTCGATAACTATCCCGTGACCCTCGTTAAAGGCGCAGGCAAACTGACGCGGGAACGCGCCTCCTTTCCAAACCTATCGTTGCAGGCAGAAGATGGCATACTAGAGATTCAGGCTCCTGAGATCGTCTTTGGAGGGAATTTGAGCGTCGATGTCACCGCCGTCGATGTGAATTTGGGCTTTCTGAAGCATTGGCTTACTCCCAAGCCAATAACAAGCAATACTCCTCCCACGGAGAAACGTGGGTTTCAAGACTGGCTACGCGAGCAAGGGCAGACAGAGGTGTCTGGCAAAGGAACCCTCGCGATTAACATTCGAGGAAAGACGACCGCCCCAGAGATAGAACAAGCCTCACTCAACCTCAGCCAGTTTCAATTTGTCAAGATACTTGCCGCTGGCAAACGGGAACCTATCTTTGGGCTAGAGAAACTAGACATCAACGATATTAGCCTCCGAGAAGGGGTTATTCGGAGTGACAGCGTCGCGGTGCGCTATCAGGACACGGTGCTGCGTGGCAATGCTGAGGTGGAAGGTTTTCAGTGGACTGCTCCGTTCCTCCCACCCGAATCCCGGGTGAAGGCGAGCATTCGACTAGTCCCCCGTAGCGACGATGAGCAGAATCTTCAAAGCCTCTCGCGCTTCTTCCCCGACCTTCTGGCGAAAGGGAGCACAGGGCGACTACTGATCTCAGGAGCCATTGACGGGACACTAGAAGACCCGTTCAAAGAGATTAGCGGGCGCGTAAACTTGACATCCTCACGCCTCCAACTCAAGACCCTCTCTACCGGCTTAATCGACGTCGCAGGGGATATAGAGCTTTTGAAGGGGAGCCTCTTTGTTCGCTCCTTCAAGGGCAAGACACATATTTTCAAAGAGACCGAATTTGCTAAGAAGAACGCCGGTTCCGATATTCTCTTGTCTGGCAGTCTTCCTCTAGGGCTTTCTGAGGATGCACATCCCACCTCTGGGGACGCCCTTCGCCTGCAAATTAAAAGCTTGTCTTTTGAGGAGACTCCTCTGCCAGGTGCCGATTCGGGTGCTGCTCGCGGGAAAGCGGAGATCGATCTTCAGGTGGCAGGCTCTCTCAAAGAGCCTGTTTTGAAGGGTGCTGTCACTTTCTCAGAAACGCAGTTTGCTCTCCCAGGCGAATTTGCGGCTCTCACCCAAACAGACGCAAAACCGCCTGCCTACCCAAAGTTTGACATCGCCTTTATTGCCGGAAATGAAGTTCATTTGAAAAACCTGTTGCTTGATACCCGCGTAGAAGGTAAACTAGTAACCACTGGCTCTCCTGCTGATCCACGCTTGGACGGGCAACTAAGCCTTTTAGGAGGGAAGTTGCGCCTCCTAACGACACGATTAAGCCTGCTAAACCCAAGCACGCTTGTGATGAAATACCCGCTCTTGGTGGAAGGAGTGCCGAGCTTTAGCTTGGAAGTGAACCTGCTGGCGGAGGCGAGTATCGCGGTTCCCAGCAGTTTTGGAGGCACTGGGCGTAGAGAGCGCACCTCAATGAGAATCGTGGGACCCCTCACGGGAGCTATTACCGATCCTGTTACAGGGGAATCGCGCCTTCGCATTACATCCAATGATCCGAGCATCGATTCCCGAACCCTGATGCAGACACTGCTCCTCGGTGACACTACGGTCTTTCGTAATATTGGCAACACCCCTGGTCAAGTATTAGCGCATCAGCTAACGAATGTATTTACCGGCGCGGTGCTTCCTGGTGTCTTTGATCGCTCTGCCGAGCAACTGGGCTTCAGTGAACTTTCGATTGGTTACGATCCTGTGCAGAATGTGAGTCTCAATATATCCCGTCACCTATTTGGTCCGTTGTATCTCAGCTATAGCCGTAGCCTTGCGGCATCCCGCGAACTTTTCACCTTTCGTGCCAGTATGCGCTTTCGAGACCGCTATCAGGCAACCTACGAAATACGAGAGCAGAATGAACAGCGCCTTCTTGTAGAAGGAGTCTTGAGGTGGTAGGGAGAAATAGGGCAGAGAACCGTTATTCGTGATTTTATAGTTGTTTTTGTGATCCCTTTACTTTTGAGTGTAACAATCGTAGTGCCTCCGCGTCCTATAACTGCAAGAGCTCATCACCTTTGAGGGAGGACGCAACGCGGATGGCAGGAATACCGTTTGAGGCAACCTATGGAGGGCTAGGCTATCACCTGAAGTGTGATGCTGTTGCGCCCGTGCCTCGCACGGATATCATGCGTGAGCCAACAGCACAAGGAAGTAGGGATCGCATCGCGCATCAAGGAAGCCCCGATACCGTCGTGAACATTCACCCATCGGAAGATGCAGACCGCAATCTTAACTTTGATGCGCTCGTTGCCAAGTATGAACGCAAAATCTTCAATGTGATTTATCGCCTCATTGGAGACTATGAAGAGGCGACAGACCTCACGCAAGAGACCTTTATCAGTGCCTTCAAACACTATGAACGCTTTCGCGGTGAGTCGAAGGTTTTTACGTGGCTTTACCAAATCGCCAGAAACCTCTGTATCAATCGCATTCGTCAACGGGACAGGCAAAGAGTGCTCCGTATTGAGTCGCTCGATCAACCGCGTGATTCTGCCGACGATCAGGGCTTAACGCTAGAGATTCCAGATTGGAGCCATTCGCCCCAAAACGTACTGGAAGAGCGAGAGTTGCGGCAACGCATTTTGTCTGCTATAGAGGCTTTGCCCCCGGATTACCGCGAGGTCGTGATCTTGAGAGAGTTTCAAAACCTCTCCTACAATGAGATTGTTGAAGTGACCGGATTGACGCTAGAGAATGTCAAAACCCGTCTCTCTAGGGCACGGGGGATGCTCCGGCGTAAACTGGAAACCTACTATAAAATGTCTTAGTAGCGGAGTGCCCTATAACCCTCTATTGGGTTATACGCTCTCTACTAAACTCTGAAAAAACTCTCTACCAATGAGGCTTTCGAAGGCGTGAAAGCACAGGAGAGTAGGCAAATGAAAAACGCGCTTTAGATGCACTGGGAGGAGAATTGAACCGGATGAGAATCGGCTCCTATAGGAGAGACAGAGGATTGGTCTATATCAAGGGATTAAGTGCGCTTCTACTTTTTTGTGGTACTGCACTACCCCATGAGGCAAAGAGCGATCCTATTCCATTACAAGGACGTGAAACCTCAACACTTCGCAAGATAGCCAAGTTTGTGGTGCTCAATAACAAAGTTCTTAACCAGGACTATATTATTGCGGCAACGCGCCACAAGGTGGGCGATCCCTGTGATGCACAGACCCTTCAAGACATCAAAGAGGCATTAGTATCTACCGGGTACTTTGGCTTTGGGGCAGAGGATGGTGTGCGAGTCAGTTCTCAGGAGAATAACCCTGAAGGAACCTGTACCATCGTCATTGATGTGGATGAGAACCCCAAAATAGAACGCTATGAAATAACAGGCTCTGGTCCCATCTCCAATGACGAAATCAAGAAGATGATCACCAAGACTGCGGTCTATAGCCCCCTTCAACTGCGACTCGATCTCGACAATATTACCGAAGCGTACCGGCGCAAAGGATATACCATCAACATTGGCTCCGACGTTGGTCCCAAGATCGAAGACCCCACCGTTCTCGTCATTCCTGTAATTGTAGATCGCGTTACCGAAATCAAGATCGTAGGCAACAGGCGCACCAAGCCTCGTGCCATTCTGCGCGAAATGCAGACCAAGACGGGAGGATACTTCAATCTTGATCTCTTGCGTAAAGATCAACAGCGCATCTTCAATTTGGGCATCTTTGAGGGAGTTGAACCTGTTCCTGCTTCTCTGGGGGTCGGTAAAGTCGCGGTCACTCTCACCCTGAAAGAGCGATCCACTGGGCAGCTTGCAGCAGGGCTAGGATTTAGCAACCGCCAACAACTCGTAGGATTCGCACAAGCCACAGAGAACAACTTCCGAGGCATGGGAGAGACCGTCAGCCTACGCTGGGAGACAGGAGGCGTCACGGGGCGTAATACCATCGAACTAGGGTATACCCAACCGTGGCTCGATAAACGACACACCTCCCTTGGCGTACAACTCTATGATCGCGTCTTTGTCCGATTCGCAAATAACCTTACCAACTCCAACGCCGGAGGTTTGGGAGGGGGACTCAACAACAATCTGGGTAACGATACCCGCTACTTTGAAGAGCGCATTGGTGGTCAGATCACCCTGGGGCGCCCCTTCCGACAGAACTACCGGGCAGACTTCACGGTACGTGCCGAAAACGTAAAGTCCAACCCGTTGGCATTGGACGTCTCCAACGCCGCCATTCTTCAAAATGTCAAGGTCTTCTCCGCCGCAACCTCAATCGTTCATGATACGCGTGACCTCTTTCTGGACCCCGCTTCTGGAAGCTACCAGTCTGCAACCATACAACTCGGCTATGCCAAGATACGTCCGATAGATGTTCTTCAACTTGTAGGCTCTGGCGCAAACGTGTTTGGCTCTTCCACATTTGCTAAAGGAACGATGGAGCTACGACACTATATCAGCCTCGCGGGAAAACGCAAGAAAATAGATGAGCCGAAGAGCACTGTCGCTCTACGTGCCTCAATAGGCGTCTCCACGGGAAAGCTACCCTTCTCCGAGCAGTTCTTTATGGGAGGTCCAGAGTCGCTTCGTGGGTATCGTGAAGACCGCTTCTGGGGAAGCCGTTCCATGCTACTCTCTGCGGAATTGCGTCAGCCCCTTGCGCGTAGCTTCACAGGAGTTCTCTTTATGGACGTGGGTAGCGCATGGGGAGGAACCTACCGTACCGCCTCCATTGAGGGCTTTAGTCAAGGCGGATTCAAACCTCACTTCGGCGTTGGGTTTGGAGTGCGGGTTCGCACCCCCATTGCCCCCATCCGAATCGACTTTGGTTTTGGTGATGAAGGTGGACGTACCCATATCAGTTTTGGAAACATCTTCTAGGAAAAAGTACCCTCGTCTCCTATGCGAGAAGGTGAGGTATAACTTTAGGCTGGTTTCTTGTGCATTTTATGCGCTCAACTCTCATCGCTTGCTAGGCGGAGGTTCTGTCTGCTATACTTGAAGAGATAAAACTTCAGAACCGTTGCGCTTAGGACTATTTGAAAGGATACACGACATTGAATAAGATGGACTCCCCTGCGGGACTAAGAGCCATTGTGTTGGGTGCAATTGTACTCTGCCTCATCGCCTCAATTACGGGCGCGAATGCAGGACAAGACAAAGGCGGGATTAAGATAGCGGTTTTTGATCAAGAGCGAGCAAGGAATGAGTATCGCTATGTCGCTACCGCGCAAGTCGATTTTCAGAAGCGGTTGGAAGATACCGATCTCAAGCTGAAAACGTGGCAACAGAACGCCCTTCTCACACAAGGAGATCAGAACAAACTAGCGGAACTGCTGATCGAGGAGAAGCGACAAGCTGCAACCTTTGACAACGCCAAGAAGGCGTCGCTTAAAAAGCTTCAAGACGATAGCAAAACTCTGACCGATGAGCTTCGTCAACTTCAGGCGAATCCTGCGGGGCTAAGTCCTCAACAAAAAGAGCGGCTTGCCATACTTGTGCGTGCCGCCAGCGATACAGAGTCTCGCACGGGAGCCGAACAGCAGAAGGCGCGGGAGGACCTCCAAAAGATAGATAACGAAGTCTCCGCCAAGGTGCTGAAAGATATGCGGGAGACGGTCACCAAGGTGGCAAAAGAGAAAGGTTGTTCTGTGGTGTTCAGCGCAGGGGTGGCATGGTATGGTGAGACCGACATCACCGAGACTGTCATCTCCACTCTGAACAAGAAGTAGAGGTATGGGCAGGTTTTTGCGAGGCGAGGCTGGGCATTCAATGCCCTTCCTCGCCTTGATTGGCACTATGGGAGGCTTTTTGGTGGGCTGTCAAGTGCAGGCACCAGCGATGAAGCCTCTTCGCTCTGTCCACATGGAAGCGCTCTATACGCTTCATCCTCTTTGGAGCGAAATGCGAGATACCCAAACGAGGGTACTACCTCAAATGAACCCTCCTTTCTCCCAAAAGCCTTTTTCCCCCGATCCTGTTCGCTTGGGCGAAGAGCCTGAAATACAGGAGACACTTGCCGAAGATAGGCAACAGCACATCGTCTCCAAAGCCGAGTTCTTCCGGAAGCAGTATGTCGATTCGCTTGCCAAGACTGCCGTCCAACAGATAGAGCGGGAAGTACGCCTCAAACAGAAAGAGCTAGACGCACGATTTCAAACAGAAGCGAACAGACTCGTTGCCCAAATGGATGCTGAAGAGGAGAAACGTCGGCTACTTATTGCGAATCAGATTCATAATCGGGCTTTAGTTGAGGTAATCTATAAAGCCAATGCCGAACGGTATGTTGGAGAGTCGCTGAAGCAGACAAGGGCGCGCTTAGAGCGTGTGCAGCGTCAATTACGCTCTCTTACCGCTGAACGGGACAGCCCGCGCCCAGACTTCCGTGCTATTTCTATCGCAAAACTTGCCTCGCTCCGCAAGGAACTGGATACCATTTTGGTGAAATATCAACGTGACCTTTCCGAAGTTAAAATGCGTGAGATCGACAAGACGCTTGCCAAACAAGGGATCGATTTGAAAGCGGAGTTGGAAGCCATTCCACAGCTTGCACAAGCACTGCCCACAGCGGTTAAGAAACAGACAATGTTGGTGTCGCTTGAACCAAAAACAGCCGCAGATCGTGGAGCAGAGCAGGTGCTATTGCGTGTCACGGAGCAGGCTTCTGGGCAGGAAGAGACCGCTTTGAAGGAGAGCCTTAGAGAACAAGTGCGTCGTGATGTTGGTAAGGCTGTGGCTCAAGTATGTGCCCAACGTGGCTGGCAACTAGTCGCGCCCAATACTCCCAAAAGTAGCGATGCTACTGCGGAGTTGAGGCTCGCCTTACAGAGTGTTTGGAGCATCCCAAAGGAGCATTTGAAACCGTAAATATGACACAAATAGAGCATACAACCGTATGGAGCCTGAGCGACATCAACACCCTTGTGGAGGGAGTGTTGGAAGGAGAGGGAGCCACGCAGATTCTGGGTCTCTCTAGCGTAGAAGATGCACGAGAGGGTGACCTTCTCTTTGCAGAATCGACACGATTTTTGAATGCTGCATTACGCTCTCCAGCCTCTGCTATCATCACCACTCCCGCAATTCGTGCCGAGATGGGTGAGGTTTCAAAACCGCTTATCCTGGCAGAGAATGCCCGTCTTGCTTTTATGACTGCCTTAGAGAGATTTGCTCCGCCCTTACACTTTCCAGAGGGGATTCACCCCTCCGCAATTATCGCGTCGGATGTTGTTTTGGGAGAGGGGGTTCGGATCGGACCGGGCGTTACCGTTGAAGAGGGGTGTCGCATCGGAGATCGTGCCGTTCTCTTTCCGGGAGTCTACGTCGGCTATCACTCTTCTGTTGGTGACGATAGCGTTCTCTATCCTCATGTTGCTCTCTACCCGCGTGTGACTGTAGGCAAACGCTGCATTCTACACGCCAATTCTGTCATAGGAGCCGATGGGTTTGGGTTTGTGCTTATCGGGTCTGTCCTTCGCAAAGTGCCTCACCTGGGAAGCGTGGAATTGGGAGACGATGTGGAGATAGGGGCTTGTTCCACAGTGGATCGCTCCAAGACAGGCATAACACGAATCGGTAGTGGAACCAAACTCGATAACCATGTGCAGGTAGCACATAACTGTACCATTGGGCGGTTCTGTGTCATTTCCGCTCACACGGGCATTGCAGGTGGTGCTATTATAGGAGATGGCGTCATTTTTGCGGGGCAATCGGGAGCGGCAGATCACGTTACTATTGGAGATAGGGCACGATTGGTGGCACGAGCAGGTGCCATTGGGAATGTGCCTGCGGGTGAAACCTATTCGGGTTTTCCTGCACGACCCCACCGCCGAGTCCTTAAAGAGTGGGCTGCTGTTGGACAGTTGCCGGAGGGGTTGCGTCGCCTAAAAGCCTTGGAGAAACGTATTGCAGAATTGGAAGAGAGGCTTATGCAGGAAGAGCCAAGCGCATGACGAGACAGCGTACCCTCAAGCGAGCGGTCTCGCTACAGGGGGTTGGTATTCACTCTGGAACTCAAGCGCGACTCACCCTAGAACCAGCCCCAGAGAACTTTGGGCGTCGCTTTCGCATCAATGGCGTTAGTATCCCCGCTCAAGTAGAGTATGTGATCGATACCTCCCGATGCACGACACTGGGCTTTGAAGGCGCGAAAGTGAGTACAGTGGAGCATCTGCTCTCCGCTCTCTATGCCACAGAGGTAGACAACGCGCTTCTCATTCTGGAGGGTATCGAAATTCCTATTCTGGATGGCAGTGCCTTGCCTTTCATGGAGGCTATTGGGGAGGCAGGTATAGAAGAGCAGTCCGCTCTTGCGCCCACTCTTTCGCTCAAAGAGGAGGTGGTGGTTCAGGACAAGAGTGCAACCGCCTGTGCCAAACCGGATGTAACGTATAGCGTCACGGCAACAACAGAGTTTGATGCTTGGAGTGAGGGGGCAGCGAGCTGTACTTTTCAAGAGGGAACTACAGATTATCTCGCTCAGGTTGCTCCTGCAAGAACCTTTGCGTTCGATTTCGAGGTGCGCCAACTGCTTGCTGCTGGGCTGGCGCAGGGAGGTTCCTTAGAGAACGCTCTCATTATTACGCCACCCAATGAGTTTTCTACTCCGTTGCGTATCGAGCAAGAGTGGTGTTGGCACAAAGTGTTAGATATAATGGGTGACTTAGCACTTTTGGATGCGCGACTGAAAATGTCCCTCTCTGCCATACGCACCGGACACCGTCTCAATGTGCATCTTGCTCAAGCCATTTTGGCACAAACTGGGCGCACATCAATCTCAAATGAAGCGAGGAGATTATGCTAAAATCCGAACAGATACTTGCGATTCTTCCACACCGCTTTCCCATGCTTCTCGTGGATCGTATTCTCGAGATGGATCCCGGTAAACGCGTGGTAGGGCTGAAGAATGTATCTATCAATGAGCCGTTTTTTGTGGGGCATTGGCCCGGGCAACCGGTTATGCCGGGCGTCCTCATTATCGAGTGTATGGCACAGGTCGCCGCGATCATGATGCTGTCGGTTCCTGACCATGAGAGCCAATTGGCTTATATCGCAGGTATCGATAAAGTACGTTTCCGCAAGCCTGTTGTCCCCGGTGATGCTCTCATTATTGAGGTAATCATGCTCAAGAAACGGGGAGCTATGGGAGTTGTGGGACTCAAGGCTCACGTCGATGGAGACTTGATTGTGGAAGGGGAGATTATGTTTGCTTTGAAAGACCGAGATACTTCGGCAGGGGAGGCGAAATAGACCGTGTCTGAGCCAAAGAAGTCCATCATTCATCCGACTGCGGTCATTGACCCTAATGCTGAGATTGGTGAGGGCGTGGAGATTGGAGCCTATTGTATCATCGGTTCCAAAGCAAAAATTGGCGAGGGAACCATTCTGGAGCCTCACGCCATCGTCCAAAAATACACCACCATTGGCAAAAACTGTCATATCCATAGCGCCGCCAACCTGGGAGGACCTCCCCAAGACTCGAAGTACCGGGGCGAGGAGAGTTACGTTGTTCTGGGTGACAATAACATTATTCGGGAGTTCGTCACGGTGCACCGCGCGGTGGGGGAAGGGCACACCACCCGTATAGGCAATGGGAATATGCTTATGGCATATGTCCATGTGGGGCACAATTGTGAGATAGGAAACCATATCAATATCGCCTCCTATGTAGGCTTGAGCGGTCATGTCTCGGTGTATGATAGTGCCAATATTGGGGGCATCACGGGCGTGCATCAGTTCTGTCGCATTGGGCGATTGGCGATGATCGGGGGGCTGTCTGGCGTGGCGCAAGACGTACCGCCGTTTATGCTTGCCAATGGGCGTCCTTCTCGCGTCTATGATGTGAATGTGAGAGGTTTGCGGCGAGCAGGCATCTCCCCCAAAATTCGTACCGAGTTGCGAGAGGCGTATAAGCTCATCTATCGCTCGAATTTGAACACCTCACAGGCTCTGGAGGCGATTGAGACCGAAATCGAAAAGAGTGATGAGCTGGATCACCTCACGGAGTTTATTCGTAGTATGCGAGGAGGCTACGGAGGACGCGGAAACAATCCGCCTCCACTTTAAGAAAAGAGACCGACTAAGTGAATATCGCCATCTTTACAGGCGAAATATCGGGAGACCTTGCGGGGGGGGCTTTGGCACGCGAAATCCGAAAACGGGAGCCAGAGGTCGCCCTTTGGGGTATGGGAAGCGATAGCCTGAAGGAAGCTGGTGTCGAAGTCCTATGGGAGAGTACGTCCTGGGGAGCCATTGGAATCGTTGAGGCTATCAGGAAGGTTCCCTACCTGCTCTGGAATGTCTCCCAAAATGTGAAACGCGAACTGCGCGAACGTCGTCCCGATGTTGTAGTGCTCATTGACTTTGGAGCATTTAACGTGCGGGTCGCAAAGTATGCCAAAAAGCTTGGGCTAAAGGTCTGTTACTACATCCCGCCCGGCTCTTGGCGAAGGGATGGCATGAAGGGCGCGGGGTTGGCGCAGTGCACCGATGTGGTGGCGGTTCCTTTTCCGTGGGCAGAAGATCGGTTTCGGAGCATTGGCGTAAACGCTATCTACGTTGGGCATCCTCTCGTGGAGAGGGTTCATGCCTCCATGACCCGACAAGAGTTTGCCGATCATTTTGGTATGGATGCTTCGCGCCCCATTATTGGGCTTTTGCCGGGTAGCCGCACGCAAGAGGTCACACACTTAATCCCCACCATGCTAGATGCGGCGCGAGGTATCTTGAGAGAGATACCGGAAGCACAGTTTGTAATGAGTGTCGCGCCTTCCGTTTCGCAAGAGATGATTGCGGGGCTACTACACCAGAATACCGAGCTGAAGGATCGCATTGCCGATATTTGGCATGAGTTCACCTTGGAGGCAGAGACCAAGGTTCTGCGCCCCGTTGCACAGAGGCTTACAGGGCAAAAGAGCCTGACCATGGTGACACCCGAAGGAGTATTGGTTCCCGCAGACCAAATGCTACAAGATCAGAAGGCGAAGGAACAGGCACACCTCCACCAAAAACAGCCACTCCCCCCTCTTGTGTTGGCAAAGGGAGTGACCTATGATATAATGGCACACTGCAACTTACTTCTAGCCTGTTCGGGAACGGCGACACTGGAAGCGACTATCTTTGAGACGCCCATGATTATTCTTTATCGTGGCTCAAAGCTGTTAGCGATTGAGTACCATTTGCGGAGCATCAAGAAACGGGTTCCGCGCATTGGTTTACCGAATATCTTGTCGGAAAAGACGATTGTGCCGGAACTGATTCAGAACGATGCAAACCCAGACACCATTACTGCCCTGGCTGTCCCCCTCATCAATGATATGGCTATAAGACACGAGATGAAGGAT
The DNA here is from genome assembly GCA_945878775.1 of Chthonomonas calidirosea. GTDB lineage: Bacteria > Armatimonadota > Chthonomonadetes > Chthonomonadales > Chthonomonadaceae > CAIJLM01. The sequence goes on along the minus strand of CAMCUQ010000012.1, from coordinate 10,999 downwards.
GCGCTTCATGCTGTGAAGTTGCATTTAGGGACAGTGGGCGCAAGCGCAAAAACTGCCGAAATCGTTATGGAGTTAATGAAGCAGTGAAACAAAAGGATGATACGCAGAAAATTCAGAGAAGGCTCTTGAACTACATTAAGCCCTACCGTACTACATTGGCGGGGGGGCTGTTCTGTGCCGCTATGACTGCGCTCATCACGGCGTTGTTGGGTTGGATGATAAAACGTGCCATCAATGCTATGGTGGATGCCGTAGGCCACCTGAATTTCCTCTGTGTCATGGTCTTGGTTCTCTTCATCGTCAAGGGCATTTTCTCTTTCTGGCAGAGCTACCTCCTCTCCCTCACTGCAAACCGTGTTGCTACCCAACTTAGGGAAGAGATATTCGCGCATCTCCACTCCCTCTCTCTCTCCTTTTTTAACCGCAGGCGTACTGGCGCGATCATGTCTACGCTGACAAACGATGTTTCAGTCGTTCAAAATGCCGCTATGTCTCTGCGTGATACCGTCTCCGCTCCCCTTATGATCGTAGTCAGTCTCGCTACGCTTTTTTGGGTCAGCCCTCGCCTCGCTACCGTTTCGCTGATCTTCATCCCTTTCATGGCGGTTGCCATTGATCGTATTGGAAAGCGTATCCGGCGTAGCGCGGGCATCGTGCAAGACAAGCTAGCCGATGTCTCCACTATCATTGAAGAGACGGTTGCGGGTGTGCGGATCATAAAGAGTTTTACCGCAGAACACCATGAGATTAACCGCTTCAGTGTGGAGAACCAGAGCGCACTTCAAACGGTAATGACGGTGGCACGACGGAGTGCGCTTCTGCGCCCCGTAGTGGAGTTTATTGGCTCCTTTGGGATCGCACTTGTTCTGTTTTTGGGAGGCAACTATGTCTATAACACCAATAAGTACCAGCGCGAACAGCAGGAGGTTTTCCGCAAACAGAATCCAAATGCATCCCTAAAAGCACTCGCGGAATTTGGGGTTCCAAAAGGAGGCATGACGCAAGGAGACCTCATTCAGTTCCTCTTTTTGCTGAACGAAGTGGCACGCGCGGCAGGAAATATTGGCGGAATTATCAGTATTCGGGCACAGGCATTGGCTGCCGCAAAACGGATTTTTGATGAGATACTCGATGTTGAGTCCGAAGTGCAAGAGCTACCAAACGCGATAGATATGCCTCCCATTGAGGGACATATTACTTTTGAGAACGTTGGATTTCGGTATGCGGAGGATAGCCCAGAGGTTCTTTCTGACATCTCTTTTGAGGCGAAGCCCGGAGAGGTTATTGCGCTTGTTGGGCGAAGTGGCGCGGGCAAAAGCACGCTCGTAGACCTTATTCCTCGGTTCTACGATACGAAACAGGGGCGCATTCTCGTGGATGGGCACGATATTCGTGATGTGAAGCTCCGCACCCTGCGACGACAGATTGGGATTGTGCCACAAGAGACATGGCTCTTTGCGGGAACCCTCAGTGACAATATAGCCTATGGAAACCGTGAGGCAACAGTCGAAGAGATCAAGGGGGCGGCGTATGCCGCAAATGCGTTCTTTATTGATGGCATGGAGAAGAAATTTGAAACGCTCATAGGGGAGCGTGGTATCCGACTTTCGGGAGGGGAGCGGCAGCGTATTGCCATCGCTCGCGCCATTCTGATGAATCCGCGCATTCTCATTTTGGATGAAGCGACCTCTTCGCTGGATGCCTCCTCGGAAGCATTGGTGCAGGAAGCCCTAGATCACTTGATGAAGGGGAGAACCACGATTGTTATCGCACACCGCCTCTCCACTATTGTGAACGCGGATCGGATTCTTGCGATGAAGGATGGAAGGATTGTGGAAGTGGGGTCACACCGCGAACTGGTAGCGCGGGGAGGCTACTACGCCACTCTCTACGACACACAACTGCGCGGCTTAGAGGCGTAAGAGGGAGGTAGGGGGCATGACTATCACACCCGCCTCCGAGACAAGCACTCCCGAAGAGCGCGCGGAACAGAGACGCAAAGAACGCCGCAGTCGGGTCTTGGGATTCTGTATTTTTCAATTCGCACGGCTTATATTTCGCACCGTCCGTGTTCACTTTGTGCGTCCGGAAGGGCTGGATACGAAGAACGCAGGGGCGGTGTTTGTAACGTGGCATGGGCGGTCTTTCATACCGGCACAGGTTTTTCGCAATAAAGGCTATTGGGCATTGATTTCCCTCTCGCGGGATGGGGAGCTTCAGAACAATATCTTTCAACGCCTAGGCTTTCAGACAGTACGAGGCTCTACGGGACGTGGAGGCGTAAAGGGGGCGCTCCAGATGGCACGGAAGGTGAAGGAGGGGGGCGTTCTCGCATTTACTCCCGATGGACCACGGGGACCCACCCATAAGTGTCAGGCTGGGGTGATCCTGATGGCGGAGAAATCGGGGGCACCCATTATCCCCCTCGGCATCAGTGTGAATAGACGCTGGCTCGTTCGCAGTTGGGATTCCTATCTGCTCCCCAAGCCCTTTTCCCATGTCTATTTTGTGGTAGGAGACCCAATCTACGTCCCCGCTAACTTAGATGAGACACGCCGAAACCGCTACGCCACACAGGTGGAAATCGCCATTAACGGTGTGGAGAAACAGGCAGAGGCTCTCGCCGGATATAACGACTATCCCACAGAGTGGCGCACTACGCCATTGACGCCAGAGGAGCGTGAGTGATGGAACCCACTGTGCATTTGACACAAGAGCAGATCGATTTCTATCACAGGGAGGGCTACCTTGCCCTGCCCTCTATTTCCACGTCGGAAGAACTGGAATGGATGCGAAACGCCTATGATCGTATTTTCGCCGAGAAGGCGGGGCGTGATGAGGGAAACCAGTTTGATCTGGCAGGAACTGATGACGAAAATAAGACGGCGACTTTGCCACAAATCCTCAATCCATCCAAATATGCGCCGGAACTGAAAGAGGGGCTGTTTCGCGTGAATGGGCTACATATCGCCAAGCAACTCCTGGGCTCCTACGCCTTTGCAATGGGAGATCACGCTATCTATAAGCCTGCAAAATATGGGGCAGAGACGCCCTGGCATCAGGATGAAGCCTACTGGAACCCGATGATGACCTATAACTCGTTTAGCCTATGGCTCCCGCTTCAGGAGGCTAGCCTTGAGAATGGGTGTATGTGGTTCGTGCCACGTAGCCATAATGGGGAGGTGAAACCGCACCACTGCATCAACAACGACCCTCGCATTCATGGCTTGGAGATCGATGAGGCAGATACCTCAATGGCAGTGGCGTGTCCTATTCCCGCAGGAGGGTGCACTATCCACACGAATCGTACTCTTCACTATGCGGGTGCAAACCGCTCCGAGGTTCCGCGCCGTGCGATCATTCTTGGCTTTGGGACTCATGCAGTCTCACGCCAAGAACCCCGTGTCTTCTACTGGAACGATGCCAAGCAGACGCCCCGCGAAGAGCGTGCCAAAGCGGCTGCTACGCAGGGTTAGAGGTGGCACTGTGGCTCTATAATGGGGTGATTCTCCTCCTCTCGCCCCTTCTTGTGCTCTATCTCCTCCGACGCTATATCTCTGGGAAATCCCGTGAAGGCTGGGCAGAGCGTTGGGGCAAACTGCCGAGTGCCTTACATGCACAACCCGGTTCCCCCCCGCGTCTCTGGATACATGCCGTCTCTGCGGGCGAAGTCGTTGCGGCAGTGCCGATCCTCAAAGAGTTACGCGCTCGTTTTCCGCACCACACCTTTCTTTTTTCTGTGATCACTCCTGCTGGCTACGAAATGGCAACTCAACAGGCTCTCCCATGCGTTGATGCGCTCTTTTATGCCCCGCTCGACTTTCCTCTTGTTGTGCGTCGTGTTGTCTCCATTGTGCGCCCAGAAATCTACGTCAGCCTAGAGAGTGAGATTTGGCCCAATCTGCTCCACTTTTTGAAAAGGAGTGGGTGCCAAACCGTCATGGTGAATGGGCGAATCTCAGAGCGGTCTTTCCAGAGGTCGGTGAAGGTGCAGTGGCTCTTTCAGTGGGCAATAGGGAACATAGATCGCCTCTTGGTGCAGTCTGAGGCAGATGCCCGGCGTGTGCGCTCTTTAGGTGGACTCTCCGAATCTGATGGAGTGCGCGTACAGGTGCTTGGAAACTCGAAGTTCGATCAGGCTCTCCACAAGTTGAGTGCACCAGAGATACAGGCGTTGCGTTCAGAACTCAAGCTCCCCTCTAGTGCTCCCATTTTCGTTGCAGGCAGTACTCGTAGCCCAGAAGAGGAGGCGGTGATATTCGATGCCTATCGGCAGATGCAAAGCTCTTTCCCCGATCTCTGCCTGCTGGTGGCTCCCCGTCAAATAGACCGTGCGGAGGAGGTTCAGGAGACGATGCGAAAGGTAGGTTTGCACCCCATTCGCCGAACGGAGTTGGAAACCGCAAACGCTCCTGTCCAGCACCTTATACTCGACACGATGGGTGAATTGGCGAACGTCTATGCCGTTGGGGCTTTTGCCTACGTCGGGAATAGCCTGCCCCCCGTCGTCAAAGGGGGAGGGCAGAATCTGCTCCAGCCTTTGGCACATGGAATGCCCGTACTCTTTGGAACGCACACGGCGACCATTCGCTCCGAAGTACAATTAGTGAGTGAGCAGGGCGTCGGATTCGTGGTGCAAGATGCGAATGAGATCGCAGAACGCGGACTTGAGTTCTTGAGAAATCCAGAGGCGCGTGAGGCTATTGGCAGACGCGCTACAGAACTGATGGCACAACAGCGTGGAGTCTCTTCCCGTTATGCAGATGCGGTATACGCGCTTTGGCAAGAGAAGGGGAACGAACGCCATTGAGCGATTTCGAAACCTATCTCCTGAGTGTTATTCGCGGGCGCAAGGGGGCTCTGCCCTCTCTCATGCGTGGTGTGCTTGAGATTTTGGCGTGTGTACACCTGATTGGGCTGGAGTTCTATCTCTGGCTCTATAAGGTGCGAATCTTGAAGCAGAAGCGTCTGCCGTGTCTTGTGGTGTGTGTGGGGAATATAACGACAGGTGGAACAGGTAAAACCCCACTCACGCAGACACTCTGCCATAACCTTAAAGCGCGGGATCAGCGTATTGTTATTCTGAGCCGTGGATATGGTGGTGCAAATGAGCATGGCTGTGCCGTAGTTTCGGATGGGGAGAGGGTTCTCTTAACAGCGCAGGAGGCAGGGGATGAGGCGTTTTTGCTCGCAACCTCTTTGCCGGGGATTCCTGTGGTGGTGGGTAAAGACCGCCGCAAAACCGGGGCACTCGCTTGCGAACGTTTCCAACCCGATATTATCGTGCTGGACGATGGAATGCAACGGTGGCAACTTCATAAAGATGTTATCCTCTGTCTCTTAAACGCTTGTGAGCCATTCGATAACGGTTGGGTCTTTCCTAGAGGGCTGCTACGAGAGCCGAAATCGCATCTGCGTCGGGCGCAAGTCATCATTTTGACCAATGCAAAGCGTGCAGGAGAGGCTACCGTTGAGGCATTGCGGGCAGAGGTGAAGCACCTTGCGCCACTGGCTAACATCATCGCGACCGATCTGGTTCCTGTTGCCGTTCGCACTCTAGAGGGCAAAGAGGTGTTCCCGCCGGACTGGTTACGGGGCAAGCGTGTGGTTACTATCGCGGCACTGGGGAACCCTGCCTCCTTTGAGGGGCTTGTGGAGTCATTAGGTGGCATTCTTGTTGGTACGCACCGCTATCGGGATCATGCCGCTCTTTCTCAGACCGAGCTAGAGCGTGTCTTGCAAGAAGCACGGAGCGTTCAAGCCGATTTGGTTTTGACCACAGAAAAAGATGCGGTGAAATTGCCTTTTGCCCAAAGCACCCTGAGAATCTACACGCTTCAAGTTCGGATGGCGCTAGAGGAACCCACTCTATACGACTGGATCATAAAGGCTTTGTATTGAACTGTGCCCGCTAAGGATGTAGGCATTCTGACTTTTTCCCAACCAAGAACACTATCATGAGGATTATGGGACTAAGGCGTGTGTTGCTAGTAGGTATAATAGTGTTGAGCCACGATGATTGAAATAGGCTCTAACGAGAGTCTCTTGTCATTGAGAAGGAACCTCTACCATGCGGAAAACCACTCTTTACCGTCTCTTGCTAAGCGTTCTGTTTCTTGTGGGTTTATCGGGCTGTTATCGTGCCACCGTTCTCACGGAAGTGCAAAAGGATGGCACATGGAAACGCACCACGACCTTCACGGCGTCCAGCAGTGGAGGTGATAAGCAAAAGGTGACTGTTGACGAACAACTGCAACCGTTTTTTGATCTTCCACGTGGAGAGGGTTGGCAGATTTCACGTAGCACCTCCAAGGATACGGGTTCTGGAACAGCAGAAAAGTACATAGCCGTGCGGAGATTACGCGCAGGAGACTCTTTGGACCACGATGTGGTCATCAAAGACACTAAAACCAAATCTGTCTTGATGGTGAACTCGGTGAGGGTACGCGAGATTGCGCCGGGGCAAATAGAGTATGTGGAGTTCTATCGTTGGAAGGGGGAGAAGCTAGAGAAAGATACCACCTTCAGTCTTGGAGTGAGCCTTGATGATGTCTTGAAAATTATACAACAGGTGGTTCCTGAAGGGTTACTCACACTAGAGAGACGCGATAGCCTTGCGAAAAACGCGCGTTACCATATGTGGTTGTTGCTGTGGGGTCCCAACGATCCGCTTGCGAACGATTTTCTACAAAGTGCCTTCTCCCCCGATGGTGTGAAGTACAAACTCTCCCGACGATTGTTGGAGGCGTGGCAGCAGATTCTGGATCAAACTTTTGGCGAAGCGATACCCCGTGCCAAAAGTGCCCTCGCCACAAAGGCGATCGCAAAAGAGGAGATGACCGCACTGGAGAAAGAGGGCTTTTCCAAGAAAAGTGAAGGAAATCAACAGAGTAGCTCAGAAGAATCACCCGTGCCCATTACGGTGAGATTACGGCTACCAGGCACAGTATTGGAGACAAACGGTGAGCATGACCCGCTGTCGGAGGAGATATACTGGACGTTTTATGCTCCTGCCACACGCGCCAAAGACATTGTGTTGCGGGCAGTGTGCAAGGTGGAGAGATAGCGAACAGTGGCTCTCAAGCGGCGTTTGGGGGGAACAAGCATCTAAACCGAGCACATAGAGTGCTTCTCAAGAGCAGAGTAACAGGGGATCGGGGTGACAGGACTCGAACCTGCGACGTCTTGCTCCCAAAGCAAGCACTCTACCAACTGAGCTACACCCCGAAAAATCGCACCCCCATATTATAGTGTAGGTTGGCTTATAAGTCAAGGAAAGATTGAGATTTCAAGGCAAAGGTGAGTGCGGAATACTCTGCTTTCTCCTTGCTTTTGGGACTATTCTGCCTAGCGCGATATTTGAAAGCAACGCAAAGCATCCGAGTGCCCTTTTAGCAGAGACTTCCCTGCAAAGCTGGCGGGTTAGCAATTATTTTAAGGTTTCTGCCCTCAAGTCTGTCTGAATTCTATTTTTCCGACTCTGAACGACTAACCCATGTCGCTGCCTTCTTGACAAAAGGGGCTTTGGGAAAGTACACTGTTCTTATTCAAATGGGGGCCCATAGCTCAATGGTGGAGCGGCCGGCTCATAACTGGTTGGTTATAGGTTCGAATCCTATTGGGCCCATTTTGATCCCCTTTCTCTGTATTGCAAATATTCTCTTGTGAGGTCGCTTCTATGTCTTTGCGTCTTTGGTTACGCCCCCTTCTGGGTGGCAGTGTCTCCCTATTGGCTCTTGTGGGGCTTACCAATACCGCTCAAACGCGCGGTTTCAAAATCTCTGCCCAACTGCCTGATCTACATGATGCGCGTGAAGTGCATCTCAAGAACGTGAAGCAGCTTACCTTTGGCGGACAGAACGCAGAAGCCTACTTTAGTCCAGACGGTACAAAGCTGATTTTCCAAAGTGAGCGTGGTGATTATCCTTGCGACCAAGAGTACGTCATGAACATTGATGGCTCTCATGTGACGCGCGTGAGCAATGGCAAAGGACGGACCACTTGCGGCTGGTGGACAAAAAGCGGTAAGCACGTCATCTATTCCTCTACTTTCGAGGCGGATGCATCGTGCCCTCCAAAGCCCGATTATTCCAAAGGCTACGTCTGGCCCGTCTACCGTACCTTTAAGATATATAAATCTAAACCGGATGGAACCGAGCTCGAAGTACTCTTCCCCAAAGATCTGAAGCCAAATGAGGAGCCGGGCTACAACGCGGAGTCGGTGATCTCTCCCGACGGTAAAAGCGTCGTTTTTTGTAGTGACCGGGGCGGTGATCTCGATATTTGGGTGATGAACTCAAAAGGAAAGAAACTTAAACAGCTAACCACACGTCTAGGCTATGAGGGTGGTCCTTGGTGGTCTCCCGACGGAAAGCAGATAGCATTTCGTGCCTACTATCCTGAAACAGAGAAAGAGAAGGAAGACTATACTTCCCTCTTTAAGAAACAGCTGATACGACCCACGACCCTCGACCTCTATGTGATGGATGCAGATGGATCGAACGTGCGCCGGATTACCAATGATCACAAAGACAATATCGCAAGTTTCGCTCCTAGCTGGACGCCCGACGGGAAAGCGCTTGTTTTTGCCTCCAATCGATCCGACCCGCGCCGACGTACATTCGAGGTCTACAAAATCAATTTGGATGGAACAGGCTTGGAGCGCATCACCTATGGCGAGCAGTTTGACGGTTTCCCGAACTTTAGCCCCGATGGTAAGCATTTTGTTTTTGCCTCCAATCGTCATGGCAAAGTACCCCGTGAGACCAACGTCTTTATCGCGGAATGGGTTCCCTAACTCTATTTTAGGGAACTTTCTTATTGAGGCAGAGTAGCGATGTCTAGCACCACACCCTATCTAGCCGAAAAGACCAAACGGATTCGCAATTCCGCTCAGACGCGAATGGCGATCTGGAAGGCGATCATTCCCGTACATCGACTCCCTGTCATTGTGAAGAGTCCCTTCATGGTGGCACTGGGAGCCTATCTTTCGGGTGCCACTTTTACATGGCAGACGATTGGAACCACAATGCTCTTGAGCGGGCTATTGTGGGCAGTTCTCTATCCCTTCAATGAAGCCACCGATATGGCGTGTGAACAGCAACGCTCTATACCCCGTGGCACTTGGGCACTCTTCACAACGCTACTCACCGTTATCTGCACCGTAGGCTGGTTCTTCTCCCATAAGATAGGGATGCTACTTTTGGCAATGGTGGCGAGCCAGTGCCTTTATTGCGCCCCTTGGTTTCGCCTCAAGCAGTTTTGGTGGGGCAACGTGCTGTTTAGTGGCATAGTGAACCCTCTTTTGCGTCTTGGGTGTGGGGTTGTTTGGGGAACGCATGGCAGTACCTCTCTTTTTTATGTCGGCTTCCTCGCCCTGCATTTAGGGGCTTCGTTTCGGGCAAGATTGCTGTTGCGTGATCGTGATAGGAGACTTGGATACACTTCAGTTCCAAACTGGGGGCATCCTGTTGGAGTGGTCACTACAGTCATCGGACTCCTCTCCATGCTGGGCTTGATATTGCAAGGAGAACTGCCTCGTATCTTTGGACTTTTCCTCGGCGTTGCCACTCTCTTTGTTTCTTACGCTTGGTCGGGGCGTGCCAAGAGCATGCAGGAATTACGGAGAGGTTGGGTACTCTTTGCCGTTCTTTCCGCTATCGCCATTCTCTTCCTTCGCCCGTAAGCCGTCTGAAAGGAACCCGAGTACATCACCATGAGTGAGAACTGCATCTTTTGCAAAATCGCCTCGAAGCAGATACCTGTTCAGCCCATTTTCGAGAATGAAGAGTTCATCGCCTTTTATGATCTGAACCCGCAGGCTCCCGCTCATGCCCTTGTCATTCCGAAAAACCATGTGGAAACGATCATGGACTTTGAGGATGAGGGTCTTATGGGACGCGCTCTCAAAGCCGTACAGGAGACCGCGAAAGTGCTAAACCTCACCGAAGAGGGGTTCCGCACGGTGATAAATTGCCGTGAAAACGGAGGGCAGACGGTCTATCATCTCCATTTTCACCTCTTGGGAGGACGTTTCATGCAGTGGCCCCCCGGCTAACAGGTGTGAAACTTCCCACAACCTCTGCATTGGACCCTGTTTTTTGACGCCATTAGCACTCTTCTGTACGTAGTATTGAACAGAGGAACTCTCTTGTGATACGCGCCTTCCGTGTGGAAAGGATGATAGGACAATGCCGATAAAACCCTCGCTTGCTACTGGTGGGGCAGATGCCACCACCTTAAACCATAGTGCTTTTTCCAAACGCTCACGCGCCCTCTTAATTTGGGCAACAGTGATCACGCTTGCCTTGAACTTTGTACCCTACGCCTCTACTGCTCTCTATCCACTACGCCTCTTCGTCACCTTCGTGCACGAGAGCGGTCACGCTCTTGCTGCATTGATCTCAGGAGGGAGTGTGGAATCGCTTCAGATTATGCCTACAGGGGCAGGGCTGACCAAAGGCTCCGTTGCCCCGTGGTGGACATGGCTCTTTCTCTCTGGAGGCTATTTGGGAACAGCCCTGTTTGGTGCGCTTATGCTCCAGTTGGGGCGAGTCCGTATGAAGGGGAGTTCTGGACGCTTTGCACTCTCCGCAATGGGAGTGGCTATCGCGGTCATTACGTTGCTGTGGGGCTTTCATCCCACCTCAGACCCCTTTACTCTCGTCGTTGGAGCCGTTCTATCGGCGGGGCTATTGGGACTAGGGCGTGTATTGCGTCCTGCTGGAGCCGACTTTCTGGCAGCGTTCTTGGCGGTGCAGTGTTCTCTGAACGCACTGGGCGACATTCGTGATCTGGTGACTCTCACTTCGATGGGGCATACCCAGAATGACGCTGTCTTTATGGAGAAGGCATATCTCTTGCCCGCGATGTTCTGGGGCTGCTTGTGGGCAGTAGCGGCTGTTGCGGTGCTGTTCCTGTCGCTACGAATCTATTTCCGCGCTACGGCAAAGAACGCCCCGCAGACGGTATAATCGCAAAAGAAGGGGTGCCGCTTTGG
>CAMCUQ010000011.1 GCA_945878775.1 Chthonomonas calidirosea | reverse complement strand
TGTGTGAACAGCGGGATTATACGGTAGACTAGAGAGGACATCAGGTACTCCGGGAAGAGGATTTGTTTGGCGACTTAACTCTACCTCAGAAGTTGCCTGATGTCGTAACACACTTTTTGTCTACATACTTTTACCGGAAACTAAAGATTAAGCGTACCCGTAAAACACCGCCCCGTTTGGAAGCTTGGTAGGCGTTCATCTCTGTTTTTCCCAATCGTTCTGCCCAAAAGGGTGTTAGGCAACAGTGGGTTGAGCCTGTAGCGGGGTCTTCTTCTATTCCTGCGCCAGGAGCAAAGAAGCGGGATATGAAATCGAATTCTCCCGTTTCCGCCTTCGCAGTGACTATAACACCGCGCACAGGCAGGGACTTTAAGAGGCGAAAATCGGGGTTCATGTTACGCACAATCGCCTCCGATTCCACCTCTACAAGATAGTCGAACCGGCTCTTATGAAGGGAGGTAGCCTCCGCTCCCAACGCCTCTAGCAGCCCTGGGGGGACAGCGACGGGGTGTGGAGGCGTGACAGGAAAATTGAGAGTGATCCAGCCCTCTTCATAGTCGGCAGTAAGCAGTCCACTTTTGGTGTAGAAACGGGCTTGCGTGTCGCGGGAGAGTTTTGCCGTTTCCCAAAGCACGTGTGCGCTTGCGAGGGTTGCATGACCGCAGAGATCAACCTCTATCTCTGGCGTGAACCAGCGTAACCCGTAGCCGTCGCCTTCTGCAAGCAGATAGGCGGTCTCGGCAAGATTATTCTCCATTGCCAGCTGTTGCATCCAGCTTTCCGGCGCGGGCGCATCCAAAAGAACGACCGCCGCAGGGTTCCCGCGAAAAGCCTCTGATGTGAAGGCATCAACCTGATAGATCGGTTTACCAATAGGGTTCAATCCACTCCTCCTTAATCTCTAAGCCGAACCCCGGCGCATCGTTCGGTGTGATCCAGCCGTCGCGAGGAATAGCCTGCCCCGGATAACGCCAACCCTCTTCCAATGGAATACCGGGGTCGGAACCTACAAAGAACTCACACCAAGGAACATTGGGCGTGGCAAAACTGAAGTGCTGACCGAAGACCGTATTTCCCCCCGCATGAAGTATGACAGCGATTCCTGCCGCATCGGATGCATCTGCAATGCGCCGACAAGTAGAAATTCCCCCACACCAGTTAATATCGGGCTGAAGAATATCGACCGCACGGTGTGCCACTGCCCAAAGGAACGGAACGTGCGTGTACCAATGCTCTCCCGTTGCCAGAGTTTGCCAAGGGAGCCGTTCCCGCACCGTCAAATGCCCGTCGAAATCTTCGGGAATCAGGTACTCTTCCATCCATTTGAGGTGATAGGGGTGCAATACCTCAGTTAGGCGTACCATATACTCCACGTCAAACGCCATCCAACAGTCCAACATCAACTCCGCAGAATCTCCAATGATTGCCCGTGCGTTGGCGATGAACTCTTCATTCTTCTTGATCCCCTCCCAACCGTCGGCAGGACCATAGGGGCAGGCGAGTTTGTATGCCTGAAAGCCCAACTCTTTGTACCACGCAACATCGTTTCCGGTACAATAGCACTGAATCCGCTCTTTCTGAAGACCCCCAAGTAGAGCATATACCGGCATTCCCAAATGCTTTGCGCGTGCGTCCCAGACCGCTAAATCGATAGCACTGACTGCATACGACGCCAAACCCGTCGAGCCATAGGGTTTTGTCATGCGGAACATCATATCGGCGATCTTCTCGGTGGCATGAACATCCTCTCCAATGAGCAAAGGAGCCAAGTGGTCATCAATCACTGCTGCAACGCCTCTGCCGTTCCCCGTCTGCCCTAGCCCCCAAGTGCCATCTTCGAGGGTCACTTTGCACCAGACCTCTCCCCATTTGGGAAGCCACAGGCTTCGGTGTCGCTTGTATTCTGAGTAGCGCGACATAGGGTTTGCAACTTCGGCATCTTGCGCCCAGGATTTGCTACGCCCCTGCGCTTTCGGTTCTGGCTTCGGCACATTCAGTTTCACAGCACGAATATCGGTTATCTTCACTAGACTCTCCTCGCTTTCTCTGCATTGAGGGATAGGGTTGCTCTCGCTTCTAACTTTTCAAGCGTGACCCTTCGCCCTCTATCTTTCCCCTTCTCTGCTTCCAATGCCTCCTCTTATCCGCAAATTCGTTCTGTGGGGTATCCTATATTCACTTCAGAGCGGGCAAAGTCGCCCGTTACCTATCGCTCAAACCTGTGAACCAAGCTACGAAAGGTCAAAACCGATGTCGCGTACCCTGCTCCTCACGAGAATCTGCTTCCTAGCGCTTCTCAGTCTCCTCCTCATCCCAAGTTTGTCTGCCAACCCGCTGGCGCGAAAACCCAAAAAGATTGAACCAGAAGAACTTCGGATCGGGCTACAACTCTACTCTGTGCGTGCCGAATGTGCCAAAGATTTGCCCGGAACCCTCAAGGCACTTGCCAAAATGGGCTTTAAGGGAGTCGAATTTGCGGGATACTATGGGCGCACCGCAAAAGAGGTTCGCCAATTGCTGGATAATAACAAGCTCAAATGCTATGGCACACACCTCGGCTTAGGTGATCTTCTCGGCGAGAAGTTTGATAGGACCGTAGAATACTGCAAAGTCTTGGGGTGCAAGTTTCTCTCCATTCCGTGGATACCGGAAGAGCGGCGCAACTCAAGAAAGACGATCCTCGAAACCGCGCAACTTCTCAACGAGATCGGTAAACGACTCGCGAAGAAGGGAATGATGCTCGGTTGGCATAACGAGAACTACGAGTTTAAGAAGATTGACGGAGAGATGATATGGGACATTCTCACCGCGAACACCAATAAAAGCGTTGGGCTTCAGTTCGATACCGGAAACGCCCTCTCTGTGGGAGAGCAGGCGGCTCCTTATCTTCTCAAGTACCCCGCTCGCATAGTCTCTGTGCATCTCAAAGACCACTCCAAAACGAACCCGAACGCCCTACTTGGGGAAGGGGATGAGAACTGGAGCGAGGTGATCCCCATTCTACAGCACAAGACCGCCACCAAGTGGTTTATCATTGAGCAGGAGAGTTATGGGCTTCCCCCTATGGTTTGCGTGGAGAAATGTCTCCGCAACTTTGAGAGTCTTTGGAAGCAGTACGCCACCCACGATGAGTAGAGATTTTCCGTCACAACGCATTCATAAAACAAGGAGAGAGTATTGAAAACAAGAAGAGGTTTATTCGGTCAAACGACGCTTGCCCTGTGTGGCATTATGCTCGTACTTGGGGGCGCGACACGCGCCGATAAGACTACCAAAAATTGGCCCCAACCCGATTGGGCAGTCTCGACTCCCGAAGCTGATGGACTCTCTAGCGTCAAACTAGAGAAGCTGAAAACGCTCTTTCAAGATAAAAAGACGCAGGCAGCGCTCGTCATTCGACACGGCAAGATCGTGGCAGAGTGGTATTGGGACGGGAAAAACCAGAACACACGCTTTCAAGCCTTTTCCGTCACAAAGTCGATTGCAAGCACTGGGATCGGGCTTTTGGTCAAGGACAAAAAGCTGAAGCTCGAACAGCCCGCCTACGACTTCATTCCAGAGTGGAAGGATGACGACCGCAAAACGATCACGCTTCGGCACTTGATCACCATGTCTTCGGGACTGGCAAACAAGGACGGCGGCATTATTATGCAGAAAGAACAGATGCCCAAGTCCATTGCCCTTCCACTGGACAAAAAGCCCGGCACTATCTGGAACTATAACAATGGAGCCAGCAATACCCTCAGCCAAGTGATCTTTGCGGCGAGTGGCAAGGAGATGAACGACTTTCTGACGGAGCGACTCTATAAACCTCTCGGAATTACGAATTTTGTGATGGATAAGTCTGAAGACAAGACGCTCGCCTACATGGGGCTGAATATCTCGGCGCGGGAGCTGGCTAAGATAGGCTATCTGTTCTTGAACGGGGGCAAGTGGAAAAACAAGGAGCTGTTGCCTAAGGGGTGGGTTACGGAGGCGACAAACACGAGTCAAGACCTAAACAAGGACTATGGCTATCTTTGGTGGGTTCGCACCAAAAACGCAGACGTGAAGCTTCCGAAGGACTCCTATAATGCGGTGGGTTTTGGGGGGCAGTTCCTTTCCGTCTTCCCCTCACAAGATATAATCGTCATTCGGCTAACCAGCATAATACAGGGCAATAGCTCGAACGTGGATGGCGACACCTTTGCGCGAGTGGTTCTTGAAGCCCTAGAGCCGACTGCCAAGTAAAGCCAAGCAGGGAAAGGGTGAGTAAAATGATGTCCTATGAAGCAGCAGAGAAAAGAATAGCGGAGGCAGAGCGCACAGGAGCAACAGTACTCAGTCTCAGTACCTTGAGGGTAACGCGTCTTCCTGAGTGGTTAGGGAACCTCACGAACCTCACGACACTTTATGTCGGGGATAATAACCTCACCTCTCTTCCTGAGAGTTTGGGGAACCTCACGAACCTCACGACACTTGGTGTCCGTGGTAATCAACTCACCTCTCTTCCTGAGAGTTTGGGGAACCTCACGAACCTCACGGCACTTGGTGTCAGTTCTAATCAACTCACCTCTCTTCCTGAGTGGTTGGGGAACCTCACGAACCTCACGAGACTTGATGTCTATGATAACCCCCTCTCCGAAATGCCCCCAGAGGTAGTACGGCAAGGCAATGACGCCATTCTGAATTATCTACGGGAGCTTGCCAGAGATGCACAGAGGCATTGGGTCTCTAAAATGCTTCTTGTGGGGCAAGGGGGAGTGGGCAAAACAAACCTGCTTCGCCGCCTCAAAGGAGAGGAGTTCGAGCCGAGCCAAGATACCACCCACGGGATCGCCATTCGTGACCTCTGCCTAGCACACCCCACAGAGTCGGATACGACCATGACCCTCAACGTGTGGGACTTTGCCGGTCAGCAGATCAATCACGCCACACACCAGTTTTTTCTTGCGAACCGTTCGCTCTATCTACTGGTTTGGAATGCCCGCCACGACTGGGAGCAAGGCAAAATCAACTACTGGCTAGAGACCATTCGCGCCAGAGCGGGGGACGAGGTTCCCATCCTGATAGTCGCCACACACACCGATCAACGCCTTGCTCAGATTCCCCAAGAGCAGATTCAGCGCGAATACCCACAGGTCATAGATTGCTTAGCGGTCAGTAATCAGAGTGCAGAAGGAATCGACGCACTTCGCGATAAAATAGCGGAACTCAGTGCCAACCTCCCTCTCATGGGACAAAAGATTTCGAAGCGTTGGGCAGACGCTATCAGAGGCGTTCGAAACCTTCCTGAAAGTGAAAAACACCGATCCCTGACACAGTTTCAAGCCCTTCTGCAAACCCACTACATCGAAAGAGACGCAATGGGAGTCCTCACACAGTGGATGCATGACCTCGGTGAGATTCTCCATTTTCAAGACAAGCCAGAGCTAAACGATCTCGTCATCCTCAAGCCCCAATGGGTGACAGAACACATTGCGAAGGTTCTCAACGATGCAGACGTGCAGAAACGTGCGGGCGTCTTTACTCGCGCCGAGATGAAAGAAGTCTGGAGCGATCTCGATTCCAGTCTCCACGATCATTTTCTCATGCTTCTGGAGCAGTTCGACCTCTCCTACCGCATCCCCGACGATCCCGAAAACAAGAGTCTTGTGGTGGAGTGCGTGCCGTGGGAGGAGCCGAGCTACACGGAGCGATGGGAGGAAATGAAAGGACAGCGTGAGGTCTCCATGCACTTCCAACTGAGTTCCATACCCGCAGGCATCCCCACATGGACGATTGCCCGTCAGCACCGCTTTACGCTGGGGCTTCACTGGCGATTGGGTGCGCTCTTTGGAGATAAACGAAACGATCCCAAGCACCTTGCCCTGCTTCAAGCCTCTCCAAGCAGTCGTGAGGTTCGCCTGACTGTGCGGGGTAGTGCGCCACACGACTTTTTTGCCCTCGTGCGTGATGGCTTGCAGTTGACCCTTGATCGTTTTCTGGGCTTGGGTATCACTTGCCTCATTCCTTGCTGTTGTGAAGAGGGGTGTACCCATCGGTTCGACTTGGAGACACTAAAACGCTACTATGAACACAAAAAGTCTCTCATCGATTGTGGTAAAACGCTGAACGAGGTTCCCGTCGCGGAGTTGCTCTACGGCTTCACACCTGGCGCACTTTATGAGAAAATAGATGCGATGGAAGCAAAGATACTCCAACACTCAGACGAGAATACTGCGCTAATCATGGCTGGAATCGCAGAAATGATCCCCATTCTCCAACGGGAGTTCGTCAAAGCCTTCCATGAGCAACAACGCCTTGTGGAATCCCATTGCCCAAACGTCTTTCTCCTCAAAGAGAAGGGGCAAAGGGGTATAGGAAGCCTCTTTTCGCGCCCTCTCGAACTCCATCTCTGTTGCCAGTATCCAGGAAAGTGGCACATCGTTGGAGAGCCATACAACATTCCGCAGGCGCAAGAGTGGCTTCAGAACTTAAAGCCACTCATGGAGAAGAGCCTCAAAATCTTGAAATACGTCTCTCTTGTCAAGCCGAGTCTGAAGGTGTGGCATAAAGAGTGGAGCGACGCTCTGGAATCGCACCTCGATCTTGTGGATGCTTGGCAAAAGGAACTCAAGGACCACCCCATTCCTGAGACATTTGATGGGGATATCATCGGTTCAAATCAAGAGTATTGGAAAGAGAGAACCAGTTCTGAGATGCCTGCCCCGATAGAAGGTTATGAGCTACGCCAACTACGCGCCCTGCTCAAAAAGTCAGACCCCAATGAACTTTTTCGAGGTTTGGAGAAGATACTGACTCCTGAAGGACACTATCTTTGGCTCTGTCAGGAACACGCGGAAGAGTTCCGACGATAACCCTGCCCAAACCCTTCCCCCTCACTCAGGAAGGTATAGCGAGGGTAAAAGTGACCCTGATCAGCGTTGCAAAAGGGAGCGTGCGAGTACATTGAAGTCAAGAAGAGTTGCGATTATCGCTCTTGCTCTTCTAGCCCCTTTTTGGGGACAAGCAAAGGGGTGAGTGGGCTTTGATCAGACCTTTCCTGCGTATTCTGTGTCGGTGCTACGTGTGAAGACCCAATAGCCTCCGTGAAGCGGTTCGGTATCGACCCTTCACAAGAATTTATTGTTCTCTTTACTCGTTCATAACATGCAGAACGTATACTTGAAGCGAACTCAAACCTAATAGGAGTATTCAGTCCACTTGAAAAGCCAGAGTGAAGCCCATCAAGGCTTCTCATAATTCATTCAAAAGTAGAGTAAAATAGTACAAGATGCACCGGCGCAAAGTGGCTTTGGTGCATCTTGTAGTTTCACAGGAGAGAATGATGCAGCAACGCAGAGCGGTTTTTGGTATGATAGCAGTTGGGTTCCTTTTTTTGTCACAGACAGGCGTAGATGCCAACAGGGTGCAGAAAAGTGAAAAGGTGAGAGCCTCCTCAACCCTACACAACGGTTGGAAATTGACCCCGGCAGGAACCCACCAAAAAGTGGGTGATATGCTTCTGGGGTGCGCCCTCTCCCCCGATAAGAGCCTCTTTGCTCTCACAAATGCCGGTTACAACGCACACCACATCTATCTTCTCGATGCGAAAACAGGTGCGCTCCGTCAAGAATTGAAGGTTGCAAAGACGTGGAACGGAATCGCTTGGTCAAAAGAGGGTAATCGGCTTTATGCCTCTGGGGGCGGTGATCCTAAAGTCCACACCTTTGATAAAGGAGCTGATGGGAAGTTTTACCCTGCCAGTGCCTTTGTTCTCCCCGGCTTGGTTCCAAAGCGCGAGAAGGGAAAAGAGAAAAAGCAGGCACTCGTCTCAGGGCTTGCACTCTCAAAGGACGGGAAGACGCTCTTTGTCGCCAATTTCGCCTCCGACACAATCTTTGCCCTCAACTTGTCCAATGGAACCGTAATCCGTCAGAAAATATTAGAAGAGAACGCACATCCCTACTGCCTTCGCCTCTCACCCAAAGGAGAGGAACTCTATATCACAGAGGGCGCACTTGGCAAAATCGCGATCCTAAAGACCTCTGATCTCACCCCTATTAAATCTATTCGCACAGAGAAGCATCCAAACGATATGCTCTTTACTCCCGATGGACGCCTTTTCGTCTCTTGCGGTAATAGCGACAGTGTGCTTGCCATAGACCCAAAGACAGGGGAGACCAGAGAGCGGATTGCGGTGAGCCTCACCCCAAAATCTCCCGCAGGAACTACCCCAAATGCGCTTGCCCTCAGCCCCGATGGCAAAACTCTCTATGTGGCGAACTCCGATAATAACGATGTGGCGGTGATAGATGTCACCAAGCCAAACAGAAGCCACGTGATGGGCTTCATTCCGACGGGCTGGTATCCTACCCTCGTTTGCCTCGCTCCAAACGGCAAAAACCTCTTCATCGGAAGCGGTAAAGGAATGGGAACTGGACCAAACTCACCCAAGCTCTTTCCGCCAGAGGCGAAAGGGAAGCGATCTTATGTCTACGTGGGAACTCTTATGTATGGGTTGCTCTCCACACTCTCCATTCCCACAGACCAACAACTGGGAACCTACACACGCCAAGTAATGGCGAACACACCTTATCGAGATGCACTAATCATAAACCCCAAAGGAACGCCAAAGCGGGGAACAAACCCCATTCCCTCACGCCTCGGAGACCCTTCTCCCATCAAGTATGTTCTGTATATAATCAAAGAGAACCGAACCTACGATCAGGTGCTGGGAGACCTCAAAGATAAGAACGGCAAACCGCGTGGTAATGGAGACCCTGACCTCACCCTCTTTGGCGAAAAAGTGACACCCAACCTCCATGAGTTGTCGCGCCAGTTCATCACACTCGATAACACCTATTGCAATGGTGATGTCTCCGGCAATGGTCATCCCTGGAGTACTGCGGCGTATGGAACCGATATTGGGGAGCGGAGTTGGATGCTCTCCTACTCAGGGCGTGCGGCTTGGGCACTCTCAGACCGCGATCTCTTCCCTCCTGTTGGGCGCATTTGGGACGTTTGCGCGAAGTTTGGACTCTCGTTTGCCTCCTACTACTTCACATGGACGACTCCCAACACGGAACAAAATATGCCAGAAGTCTGGCGCAAGGGCTTCTGGGACAGGCGAGATACAGAGAACGCCGACATATTCATTCGTAACCTCAAAGAGTACGAGCGGAAGAACAACTTGCCCCGCTTTATCATTATGACGCTGCGCGAAGACCACACGCGCGGAACCACACCGAACGCTTTTACACCACAAGCCTGTGTCGCCTCCAACGATCAAGGGGTAGGGCGAATCGTCGATGCCTGCTCCCATAGCAAATATTGGAAACAGATGGCGATTTTTGTGATTGAGGATGATGGGCAAGATGGTCCCGACCATGTGGAGGCACATCGCACTACCGCCTATATCATTTCACCCTATACGCGTACAGGTAAAGTAGTTAGCACGAATTATAACACCGTTTCGATGCTACGCACCATGGAGCTGATCCTGGGACTTCCTCCCATGAGTCAGTACGACGCGGCAAGCACCCCCATGTACAATGCCTTCACCAATAAGCCGGATTTCACACCTTACACGGCTCTACCACCTGGTATTGACCTCCTCGCGAAGAACAGGGTGACAGCCTACGGCGCACAGGATTCCGCAAAGATGGATTTTTCGATTCCGGATCACCTCACAGCAGAGCAGGTGGCATCCCTCAATCGCATTCTGTGGCACAGTATCAAAGGGACATCAGTCCCTTATCCGAGTATAAACCGTCGCATTCTTTATTCTCCAACGGGGGGAGTTTCGAGGAGGTTGGCGCAAGAGGATGACGACTAGAGGAGCCTCCTACCCTCTGGCAGTTCTTCCAGTAAATCTCCCTTATTCCTACACACTCTCTTTTGTTTGAGTGCATTTGCTACTGCTAACAAAAGAAGTTATCTCGTGCAGGATTCTCTTTTTTTGCAGAATCTTGGAATTGCTGTTGACTTTCGCTAGGGATTTTGTTATACTTTTAATCACTCCCGTTTCAATGATGAACGTGCCGAGTATCCTGCACAAGGCAAAGATTGCCTTCGCTGGTCTATTTGGGTGACGCGTTTATCTTCTCCTCACGACTCTTTTCTACCGAATCTCACCTAAATCACCTTCGTGGTGTATTTTTTTGTTCTTGCTTTTAGCAGGATCAGTTTTCCATGCCGTAGAAACCAAACAGAACACCCGAATCGCTAGAGGAAGATACCCCTTATGCAACAAGCCCGTATTTTGATTGCGGACGATGACGCCGTAACTCGACTTGATTTGAAGGCTACGCTGGAGAGCCTTGGACACAAGGTCGTGGGTGAAGCTGATAACGGCGAAACCGCTATTCAACTCGCCAGAACTCTTCGCCCTGATGTCATTCTCCTCGATATTATGATGCCCCGCAAGAGCGGCTTGGAGGTGGCAGAAGCCCTTGGCAAAGAGCGGGTAGGAGCGTTAATTATGCTCACTGCCTATAGCGATGTCCCCATGATAGAACAAGCGACCCGTGCAGGAGTACTCTCCTACCTCGTGAAGCCCTTTCGACAACAAGAGCTACAACCAACCATTGAGATCGCGATGACCCGCTATAGGGAGTTGGTTGCCCTAGAGGGCGCACTTGATAGCGTTCAAGAGAGGCTAGAAACAAATCGCCTCGTGGATCGCGCCAAGAAAATACTCATGGAGCGTAGCGAGATAGAGGAAAAAGAGGCATGGAGGCGTCTACAAGCGCAAGCACTGACGACCAATCGTGCGGTTAAAGAGGTAGCAGAGGCGATTATACTCACCGCAGAGTTGAACCTTCCGCCCAAACCGCGCAAGAAAACCTAGATTTGCAGGCACGTGACTGCCTGCGATACAGAAGAGACCGAAATCGGAATTTTCTGAACTCTGCCCCACAGAACCGTGGGCAGTCAACCAAAAGAGGGCGTTTCACTACTTTGGCGCCCCGGATACAACAAGAGACCCACACACGATGACCGTGCCCACTATTTGTTTCCAACAAGCAGTGGAAACTACCGGGTACTCAACGAAGGAGATTGGAACCGTGGCTGCAAGAAATCATCGTACTTGGCAGACTTTCGCGCTGACGAGTCTGCTCCTCCTACTAGGTAGGAGTGCCTTTGCACAAGATGCAACCGCATCTAAAATAGATACAGGCGATACTGCCTGGATGTTGACCTCCTCTGCATTAGTGCTTTTTATGACCCCAGGGTTGGCACTATTTTATGGTGGAATGGTGCGGGGGCGCAACATTCTGAATATGCTGATGAAGTCGTTCATTGCCATTTCGGTAGTGACGGTGCTTTGGATACTCATCGGCTACAGTCTCGCTTTCGCTCCCGGAAACGCCTTTATTGGAGGCTTCGGTTGGCTAGGGCTTAAAGATGTGGGGTTAGGGGTTAATGCGGACTATAGCGCAACCTTCCCCCATCAGGTACACATGATCTACCAACTGATGTTCGCCATCATCACTCCCGCTCTTATCAGTGGCGCGGTGGCAGAGCGAATGAAGTTCAGCACCTATGTCGTCTTTATCGCACTCTGGAGCCTACTGGTATATGCACCTCTTGCCCACATGGTATGGGGCTTGGCAGGTACAAAAGGCTTCCTTGGCGACAAGGGTTCTCTGGACTTTGCGGGTGGAACTGTTGTTCATATCTCTTCGGGAATGTCGGCTCTTGTGATGGCGGTTTTGCTTGGCAAACGTCGTCATACAGGAGATGCGCGACCGCACAACCTACCCATGACATTGATCGGAACAGGTATTCTCTGGTTTGGTTGGTTCGGCTTTAATGCGGGTTCTGCGGGGGCTTCTGGTAGCCTTGCTGCCTCCGCCTTCGTCGTAACCCATATCGCCGCCGCTACTGCCGGACTCTCTTGGGTACTCGTAGAGTGGATCGCCTATAAAAAGCCGACTGCGTTGGGATTTGCGTCGGGTGCAGTCGCGGGCTTGGTTGCCATCACACCCGCCTCTGGGTTTGTGGGTCCCATTGCCGCGCTCATTATTGGAGCCGTCGTTTCGCCGATCTGTTTCACCGCTATCAAGATGAAGTCGAAGCTTGGCTACGATGATACTCTGGACGTCTTCGGTGTGCATGGTGTGGGCGGAACTCTCGGCGCGTTGCTAACGGGTGTATTCTGTTCGAAACTGATAAACCCTCTAGGTGCAGACGCCAGTATGGATCAGCTTGGCAAACAGGCATTGGGCGTGGGAGTAGCGATTGTCTACTCTATCGTTGTCACATTCATCCTAGGCTCTATTCTAAAGGCAACGATGGGACTGCGCGTCTCGGAAGAGGATGAGATTGTGGGGCTTGATTTGAGCGAGCATGGAGAGTCGGGCTACGCAGAACCCGCTTCAGGAGCCAATACATTGGAACCGGAAGGGTTTGGGCACTAAAGGTATAGACAACTTTGTCGCAAAGAACCCCTCAATGCGACCTACTGAGAGGATTCTGAGAAAGGAGAACTCTGCTAATGATTAAAGTGGAAGCGTTGATACGTCCACAAAAACTGGAAGATGTGAAGTCTGCTCTGTCGGACATCGGTATCAAAGGGTTGACTGTTACGGAGGTGCGTGGCTCTGGTAAGCAGAAGGGCTATACGCAACACTATCGAGGTGCAGAGTATACCGTAAACCTGCTCCAGAAATTGAAGATAGAGATCGTTGTGAAAGACGATGACGCCCAAGAGGTCGCTCAAACGATTGTGAAGGCGGCACGCACGGGTGAGATAGGCGACGGCAAGATTTTCCTCATTCCTGTGGCGGAAGTTATTCGTATCCGCACAGGCGAAGAGGGAGATGCCGCTCTGAGCTAGGTTTGCCATTAGACAGTACTAAGACACATAATGGCGGGTTCCCATTTTGGGAACCCGCCATTATGTATTTTGTAGGAGCGTCTGTGGCCTGAAGAAGCGGAGGTTTCTGCGGAGGCAAGAGGGGTGGTTAGCGTTTGTTTGTCTGAAGTTGAATAATGGTTCGTGCCAACACCTCTGAATTGTGACGTACAATATCCGATTGATTGACGAAGTTACCCTGAAGGGGACGATACCCCGCAGCGCGTACCCGATCAATATCATTTTCCACAAGGTCAACTCCCGACTTGCGATACCGCTCTAGTACCTCCGGGGCAGGCACCCCAGTATTCACGATCACATAGTCAAAAATCCGCTGTGTGGCGTGGCGTTCCAGTGCGTTGATATGCTCAAAGACCGAATACCCCTCCGTCTCCCCCCTCTGCGTCATTACATTACAAACATAGAGTTTGCGTGCTTTAGAGCGTCGGATAGCTTCGGGTATCCCCTTCACAAGCAGATTTGGGATAATACTGGTGAAGACGCTTCCGGGACCGAGCACGATAACATCGGCGGTCTCTATCGCTTCCACGACCTCATCGGCGGGAAGTGGGTTTTCGGGAACGGTCATCATGCGCTTGATCTTTTTGCGTACTGAGGCGATATTCGTTTCGCCCTCCACAAAAGTACCATCCTCCATCTCTGCCTTGAGTTGGATATGCTCAACGGTGGAGGGCAAGACGCGCCCGCGCACATTGAGAACCCGGCTCGTCTCTCGTATCGCCTTTTGAAAATCGCCTCGATTGATAGCACACATAGCAGCAATAAGCAGATTTCCAAAAGCGTGATCCCGTAGACCCTCTCCATAGCTCATTGCCTGTTCTGGATTCTCTGCTACGCCTACTCCTCCTGCCGCCCCTGCCTTTGCAAGTGCCAGTTCTCCCTCTGGGTAGACGCTCTTCCCAAAGCGGTATTGAAAGAGTTCCGTCATCTGAGTCTCGTCATCTGCAAGGGCAACAAGGCAGTTCCGAATGTCACCTGGCGGGAGCATATTCAGCTGTTTGACGATCTTGCCAGAGGAGCCACCATCGTCGGCGACGGTGACAATGGCGGTGATATTGCTGGTATATTGCTTGAGACCGCGCAGAAGAGTCGAAAGACCCGTTCCGCCCCCAATTACGACGATTCTTTTGCCATGTGCCAAAATACGCCGCTGATAGATCACATCGGCAAGATCGCTCTTCCCTTTCCTCTCTGGATCAATGGCTTGAATGAGCGATAGGATCATGCGAAGGAAGGCAAAGAGGCAGAGCATGACCCCCAACACAGAGAGCACCAAACCAAACTGGAGCGCTTTGATACCAGAAAAAGTGTAGAAGAGACCCACTTTTGCGGAGAGATTGCCTATAAACCACGCTTCGGGGGTGGGAGCTTGGAGACGCACCGTCATGCCAAAAAGAAAGAGTCCCATGCCTACTACGACGAGTGCTGCCCACCGCTTAACCAACATTCCCGGATAGAGCCATCGGAGCGAACGTTGCAGACGTTTCATGATTGTGGTTCCGAAGGAGAGACCTGCCCATCAAAGTGAATGTCTCTATGCCGTAGCACCGTTTTAAACCCGTTGGTGTTGAGGTGGGTAGCCAGCTCTTCCGCTAAGGCGACGGAGCGGTGACGCCCACCCGTGCAACCAATGGCGATATTGACGTATGCTTTGCCCTCGCGTAGATACTCTGGTAGCGTGTACATAATCAGATCGTTCATGAGGGTTTGAAAAGGAATTGTGCGCGGATCGGAGTAAACGAAGTCGGAAACCTCTTTATCGCGTCCCGTGCGCTTCCGCATTTCGGGGCGATAATGGGGATTGATGAGAAAGCGCACATCGAAGACGAGATCGGCATCGATGGGAATCCCATGCTTGAACCCAAAGGAGGTGACGCTCACGACCATTCCGGGGCGCGTGTCTTGGGCATAGCTGGAATGAAGCGTGTCACGCAACTGTGTGGCAGTCATGGAACTCGTGTCAATGGTACGATCTGCTATTCCACGCGCCGTCTCCAAAAGAGAGCGTTCAGAATGTATCGCCTCAATAATACCCTCTTCCGTTCTTCCATCGGAGGGCAACACAAAGAGAGGGTGTGGGCGTCGTGTCTCTTTAAAGCGTCGCACGAGGGTCTCATCGCTCGCATCCAAAAAGAGAATCTCGATCTGGGTTCCCTTGGATCGCATCTCATCAATGACGGTGGGAAAGTGAGCAAAGGCTTTGCCAGAGCGGGTGTCTACGACGACGGCGATAAGATCGTAGTCCTCGACATAGTGTGACAACTCAGGAAGCATTCGCGGGGGAAGGTTGTCCACCGTGAAGTAGTTAGCGTCTTCAAAACTGTGGAGGGCAAGGGTTTTTCCCGCTCCACTAGGACCCGTTACAATTACAAATCGCATTGTGGTATTCATCTTTCCCAAAAATGCAAACTCTTTATATTGTACCCCGTTCTAGAGCTTGTATGGGAAATCGGGTTGGCGAAAAGGCGATTCAACGCCTTCCTGCTCATCCTTAAAAACGAGCCAAATAGGGAGGAAAACGCATAGCAGGTAATCTTTTAGTTAGCAAAGAAGGATAGTTGCCCTACGTTTCATAATACCTACAGTGTCCTCTATGAGTTGATCTTACTCACTCCTCTTGCAGGATATTCGACGCCCCTTATACAAGCTCCCATCGTATACTTATTAGTCCTGTCTCTCAAATTCTGTTAGGCTACGACAAGTGAACAAGGGTAGCTCGTATTACTCAAGAGGAAGCCCATGAATCACACGACAAAATGCATTAGAATAGGACTTTTGAATGTGGGAGCACTGAGTATGCTCCTCACAGGTTTCGCTAGTGCTGTAGGAGCACAAGACGCGCCGCCAAAGGCACGGAGCCGGGTACAAGTCACTCAAAAGACCGATACCATCCTTAACACTGTCATCTTCAAGACGCCGCAAGGTTCTATCCGCGTCTTTTTGCCAGCGGATATGCGCCCCGAAGACGCCATCGTTGGAACGGCTAGCCTGGAGCCGAAAGGGAAAAACGAGAACGACAGGGCGAGTAATCACACTCTGCTAAGCAACTATATCCTCTCTATTGCCACTCAAAGCCAGACGGTCAAAGAATCTGTGCACCACTGGAATCTGCCCACAGACAATAAAGGTGACGGTTTCGCACTTGTCCTGACCGATGCCTCCCAACAAGAGTTAGCGCGCATAGTCCTATCACTCCCCGTGTTGTCTGAGATGGGTGGCAAACTTCCCTCGAACGCAAGTCCAAACACAGACAGGATAAGCCTACCAGTAAAAGGACAAGCAGGACGTCCTCTTGTGTTGAATCTGCCGTTTCCTAGCAGGACAGACGACCTGCATATTCTGGTGGGTGATAAGGAGGCACGTTTTCTTGTCGCTTCCCCACGTATCTATGTGGTGGAGAGCCCCCGTGATATCCTCGGCAAGACAAACTTGCAGGTCAAACGTGGCAACCTGATCATTGCGGAGGGCGAGTTTCGCAATAATCGTATCAGTAACAACAACACTTGGGGATATGTTATAGGTGCGGTGGTCATTCTCGGTCTTGTCCTTGCAGTAAGCGTAAGCAAGGCAGTAAACGATGTCCAAAATGGTGTCGGTTCCGCTCACTTTTAACGGGGAATGAACAGAACCTGACTTTACGCCTTTATCCACCAGACAAATTCCGTTTTAGAAATGCCCGAATGTCTTGCTTTATGTCGGAATCGATAGTTTCTGCAAGAAAGCCTCGTAGCATTTTGCGAGCTTTTGACAATATCATAGGATCAAAGTCGTAATCCCACGCTATCCACACAGCAGTTCGCACCGAGGGGGAAGGAGATTTTATAGAGGAGAGGAGTTCCGGTAGTAGATAATCCTCACCCCAGTAAACCAAAGCACTCAAAAGTGCGATGCGAACCTCTGGGGTGGATTCTGTTTCGAGCAAACCCCTGTATAGTGGCAAATTCTACAGGTACTGTTTTTTGCCCAAAAGCAAAACGGCATCCCTGCGTATGACGAAATGCTTATCGTTTAAGAGCAATTCATTGAGAGCCATTCCCAAAGCACTATTGTTTTTTATCAATGCAAGCATAGCGGAGTGGCGGACTATCCATGAAGGGCTTCGCAACGCCATGAGTAAACTCTTTTTGTCTTTTTTGCGATAGACCTCACAAAGCAAGTCTATCGCTTCACAACGTACCTCGTTGTTTGAATCATGCATCATGCTCAGCGCGATAACTCGCGCCAAATACTTGGGACGCGTGGAGAATTGACTTAATAGAGAGACACGCTTCACGTGGTCTTTACTTTGAGAAAGGCGTAGAATCTTTCTCAGGGAAGAGGCAGAAGCCTCTTTGCGGTTTCGCGCAAGCCGGCTCTTTTTCATGCAAACCTCCCTCTACTCTTACCTCTCTTTTTGTTACTCTCCAAAATGTGGGGATACGCCTGAAATAGGAAACGTATGTGTCTCTCGCCCTTTTTGACCTGTCTGAGAGGCAGCGAAGTGCCTCTTTGGACAGGGAATACATCCGAATCAAACAACGCATTGGCGAAGAGTAAACGCATAGAAGCGAAGCAGTATCTGCAATCACGCTGAGCTAGAAGGCGAAAGGACATTCGCTTCGGCTTAACCCCTTCTATGGTTCCAGAGTAGCCAGATGCCCCGCGCTAGAGTGATGATTGCCCCAAGAAGGGGGACAGAACACCAAGGCGCAGTTAGTCGATCTAAGAAGTTGCTCTGCGCGCTTATCCAAAAGAGTAGAAAGGCTGCTACCAATCCCCCCGCGCCGACGCAGAGCCAGCCCGCAAAATGAGGTTTCTGCTTCGCTATTTCAATAGCAGTTCCCCACGCGCCCCCCAACAGTCCCCCAAACGGAACCGTGAAGAAGTAGACAAACACAAACTGCCCATCTCCAAACGCCTGTGGTGCAAAGATCGCATACAAAGCCGTTGCAATGATGGAAAGCACGATTGCACCCACGATCCCTCCAATGAATCCGCCTACCATACGTCTTCTCCTTGCTGTTATCGACGGCAAACACACTCCCACACGGCGGTTGTCGTCAGTCATGATGTCACGAAGTTGCACTCTTGGCATCAAGCTCCCCACTGCTTCTACTTTCGCCTCTCTTTTTTTGATTATACCTGATTGAATCTGAGTGACCTTATGCCCTGTGAACACGTCAAACTGAATTGAGCGAACACTTTTGAAATAGGGTAGAATAGCCCCTAGTAGAAGCAAGGAAGGGATACTTTTGGAAGAGCAGAGTTGGCAATCAGAATGGATATGGAGCCGTGCCTCAATGGAGAGCAGTCGGCATTTCTATTTTCGTGGAGTTGTCACGCTTCCCGACAACGAGATAGCACAAGCCACCCTCAAAGTCTGTGCCGATACGCGCTATCGTCTGTGGCTCAATGGGCAGATGTTGGGGCATGGTCCCGCACGAAGCGAGCCTGCCTATCAGTATTATGATCTCTACGAGCTTCCTACCCAACTCAAGGCGGGCGAGAACCTTTTTGCCGCGTTTGTGACCCATTACGGCGTCGGAACCTGCTACTCTCGACTCGGCTCACCCGGTTTCCTGCTAGAAGTAGAGATCACTTTCACAGATGGTAGCACGCAGGTTTTTGGGACAGGGGAGGAGTGGTGTGTCGCGGTTGCACCATACCGCACCGGCTTTCCACAAATGAGCATTCAACTTGCCTACCCCGAAGTTTTTGATGCACGAGAAGAGCCTGTGGGATGGAACCTGAAAGGCTTCGACGATTCAAAATGGGAGAGAGTGCGTGTCATAGGTAAAGTGGGATGTGCGCCATGGTTGCGCCTCATGCCGCGCGATATTCCGCTCCCTTTCTACCGTGCTATTGCGCCCGTGCGTGTCGTCCACACCCACCTCCTCCACAAGCCCCTGCCTCCAGAGGGAGAACAACCTCTTCCTACCCCTGCCGAGGATATGGAGAGAGCAACACAGCTCCGTCCTGCTCCTTCCCAATCTGTGCAGTGGCGACACCCTGCCCTTCTGACCATTGCTCCACAACAGGGAGAAACGGGCGTCGCTGTGGTCTTGGATTTTGGCAAAGAGGTGAGCGGATTCCCGATACTCGTTGTGCGGAAAGCCTCTGGTGGACAGATCGACATTGGTTATAGTGAACGTATAGAAGCCGATGGAACCATGAATCCCAACCGCTGGGGAGGGTGTGATGTTCATTATGCGGATCGGTTTTATCTTCGCGCAGGGTTCCAACGTTTTGACCCGCTGGACCATCGCTCTTTACGGTATCTCCGTCTCGATTTTTACGATAACCCCGAACCCATAGAGATTCTTGTTGAGATGCAGACGAGTGGGTATCCCGTTCAATACCGGGGAGATTTTCAGTGTTCGGACGCGCTCCTACAAAGGATTTGGGAGGTGGGACGCTATACTACAGAACTGTGCATGGATGATGCCTTCATGGACACTCCATGGCGTGAGCGCGGACAGTGGCTTGGGGATATGCGTGTCGAAATGCTCGTCGCCGCCTACACCTTTGGGGATTCTGCGTTGGCACGTAAGGCGTTCCTGCAATATATTCAGTCGCAGGACGATTCGGGTTGGTTTCGAGGGGTTTTCCCCTCTGATCCCCCCTTCGATCCTGTTTTGCCGACCTTCTGCTGTCTTTTACCCGTGGCAGTGTGGGAGTACTTCCTCCTCACCGAAGACAAAACCCTGCTGACAGAACTATGGGAGGGAATACAAAAACTCGCCAGAACACTCCTTTCCTTGAGAGACGAGGAGGGGTTACTTTGTGATTTACCTGGCTGGGTCTTTGTCGATTGGGCAAATGTGATTACCAAGGGGCAGAGCGCCTCCGTCAACGCTTTAGCATACTGGGCTTTGGAGTATTGTGCACGGATTGCGCGTGCCTTGGGCTATCCAGAGCAAGGGGGGCAGTGGGAGATGGGCGCGAGTGAGATCAAAGAGGGCATCAACGATCTACTCTGGAACCCAATCAAAGGCTTCTATGCCGATAGCCGCATTGAGGGGCATCCAACGGAGGCAACCAGTCAGCAGTCCAATGTTCTGTGTGCTTTAGTGGGCATCACCGATGCGAGGCAGAGAGCGCAAATATTCGACTTTCTGAGCACTCCGGGCAGGTCAAAAGAGGTAGAGATCGCAACTCCCTATTTCGCCTACTATCTGCTGGAACTACTCTTTGCGAATGGGCAGTACGATTGGGCAATGGACACTATTTTGGCGCGTTGGAAGCCCATGCTGGATGCAGGCGCAACCACATTCTGGGAGCAGTGGGAACCCCACTGGAGCCTTTGTCATGCATGGAGTGCCGCTCCAACCTACCTGTTAATGGCGCAAATCGCAGGGATACGCCCCCTGCAACCCGCTTTTGAAGAGTTTAGCGTGGAGCCACATCCGGGGCATCTCACTTGGTTTCGTACTGTTGTTCCCACCGTGAGGGGAGACATTGAGCTTGGCTGGCACACCCGCACCGATATTCCCAAGCGAGACCCCATGGGGAGCGCGATCCCAATGGGAGCCACCTCTCCCGCCATAACCGTTAATCTCACTGTCCCAAATGGTACTCGTGCCCATGTGCGTCTGCCCTTGCAGGGAATCCAGAACCCCACAGTGCGCCTCAACAACCGCACTGTTTGGGAGGCAGGGAAGCCCCTTGGAAGCATGGGGGGACGCTTTACTCGTGAAGCCGACACACTCACTTTCGCGATCATCAGTGGGCGCTATCACATAGAAATAGATCGCTAAAGTGACGAGATAGGCAAAATTGTGACGCCGAATCGGCACATGCTTCGTCTGAAAGAGAGAAGAGTGATTCTTATCTCTCGTGTGGAGGGACAACCATGCTTCCCGTAGTTGCGGGTTTATTACGGTATGTACTACTCGCTTTTTTTATCCTTTTTCTGTGGCAACTCTTTCGACTGATTCGGCGTGAACGCGACTGAACCGTCTTGGAGTAGGGTTTTCTTCTGATGATTTCTATCTCAATTGGCTTCAAAACTCATCCCGGCAAGCGACGGGAAACAAATCAGGACAGTTACGCTATCTTGCGCCGTGCCGATCTGGGCGGAAAGCGGGATGCGTTGCTTGTTGTTGCCGATGGTATGGGGGGGGTAAAAGGGGGCGAAATTGCCTCGCGCACCGTTGCCGAAACGGTTCCCGAAGCCATACTACGTCATAATGGAGACGGCATAAAGGGTTCCTCGCTTTTGGCAGAGGCGATCCAGACGGCAAATGAGCAGGTTCTCGCGCAGAACAACGCCGAGGCACGCTCCGAAACGCAACGGATGGGGACGACTTGTGTCGCTGCGATTTTGGAGGGGAGTGCGCTCGTCGTTGGAAATGTGGGGGATAGCCGCGCCTATTTGTTGCATCAGGGAAGACTTTTCCAGATCACGCAGGATCATTCGCAGGTTTGGAGGCAGGTTCAGAGCGGACAGATGAGCCGTGAAGAGGCACGAAGTAGCAAGCACCGGAATGTGGTCACGCGGATGGTGGGCTTAAATGAAGAGTTAGAGACCGATATTTTCCCCCTTAACCTCACGGAGGGTGATGTGCTTCTACTCTGCTCCGACGGTCTCTCCTCGGAGATCGCCGATGCCCAAATAGCACGTGTTTTGGCGGGGTCTTCCTCTCCACAAGAGGCGTCAGAGCGGCTTGTAAACGCCGCTTTAGAGGCGGGTGGCTCAGATAACATCACCGTAGTGGTTCTCTGTTATGGCAAAGTAGCCGCTCAGACCCTGCATGAATCTCCAGAATCCACACCCTCCGAAGAGGAAGAGAACACCACAGACCCAGACGGAAAATGGCGCGAGGAGCTACGTGCCGCAAGCCAGAGAGAGAGGGAGGAGGTCGCCCTTGCTGTTCCTTCCAACCCTTCACCTCAAAAAAGCAATGTGGCTCTCTTGGTCGTTCTTTGTATGTTGGTAGTGGGGCTAACATCGGGCTTGGCGTGGACATGGCTAGTGCATATTCCGAAGTTGCAACCCAAAACCCTACCCGTTGTCCCTCCCCCTGTGGCTGTTCGTGTGGAACCGCGCACCTCTCAACCTCTTTTTTATGGAGCAGTGGTCGCCCTGAGTACTGAAAAGGTGCAGAGTGGCTTTCTTCAGCTAGACAAAGAGGGCAAGCCTATTGTGGCGAATGAAGAGGGGCATATCTCGCATCTAATCGGTAAGGGAGAGTTGAAGCCTATGCCGGGGCGCCCCGATCTGCCAGAAGCAGCATTGAAACAGACTCCTCCCGCTGTCTGGGTAATCTACGATCAGAGCGGAAACCGCTATCAGACGCACCCGCCCACGCAGAGTATCTTCAAATTTGACAGTGCGGGGACGCGCATTCGCTACGATATTGGGAAAGGGAAGGTTGTTTCTCCCACTGCCCTAGCCGTTGCCCCTTCTGGTGACCTCTTCTATATTTCGCGCCAGCATCTCTATAGTATTCCTGCCTTCGAGACAGAACCAGCCAAGAAGCCTATCGCACCCAAGCCGTCACCCAATGCAGAGGTGAACTCTGCAACACCAAGGAACCCGTAGAACGCCATGCCACTCGGAATGCTAGGAAAATATGAACGGCTTGACGTGCTAGGGCATGGAGTCTCTGGCATCGTCTATCTGGCGAAGGACACGCTTCTCAACAAGCAGATCGCGCTGAAGGAGGTCGATGTGCAGGCGGGAGACCTACAGCGTTTCTTGGAGGAGGCGCGGGTCATGGATCGTCTGCGTCATCCCAACATTGTGAGGGTCAATGGAGTGGATCGGATTGGCAGTAAAGTCGTGATAGATATGGAGTATGTGCGAGGGGAGAATCTACAGGAAAAGCTACGAGGTGAGGGCAGACTCTCTTTAGAGCGATCTCTAGAACACGCCATTCAGATACTCGACGCGCTGGATTATGCTCACTCGATGCAGACCGTTCACCGAGACATCAAACCCGCCAATATTCTGATAACGCGTGAGGGGCAGGTGAAGATTGTCGACTTTGGCTTAGCAGAGATTCTCTCCACAAACGCCTATGCGGGCGGTGCGGGAACCTATGCCTATATGGCTCCAGAGGATTTTGCGGAAGAGGATCGCTCCGACCATCAGTCCGATATTTGGGCAGTGGGGGTGACTCTCTTTGAGATGCTGACGGGGCATCGTCCTTTTCAAGTCGAAAGAGGAAAAATAAAAGACCCCTTTGCGTGGAAACGACTGCTGGAGAACGAAACCCCAGAACGCTTGGAGACCTATCTACCTCGTGTCGCACCAGAGATACAGGCGATTCTGGATCGTGCCCTGACCAAGAACAAGGCGAAGCGGTATGCCCGTTCGGGAGACTTTCGGGACGACCTCAAGCGATTCCAAGAAGGGAAGGGGGTAGAGAGTGCCACTCTGCTGGTGGCGCAAGAGATGGCAGAGCAGGAGCACCTTCCTGCCCAAGAATGGGACTTGAAAACCCTGCCAGTGCAGACTGATATTGGAACCGTGGTCGCTGAAGTGCCTCTTACTCCAATAAATGTGCTAAACAAGCAGGAGTCTGCGCCTCCTGTGCCGAAAAATATTTTTCAACGTAAAGAGGTTGCCCTACAGCTTCAAGTGACGCCAGAGAGGGTATTGTTTGGGCAAGTGCATCAGGGAGACCTCAAGAGTAAGAAGATTAAGGTGCGAGTCAAAGGGGCGCGAGGAGCTATTATTGGCAGTGTAGAGAAAAAGCCAGAGTGGCTGACCGTACACCCCCGTGCATTTGAGCATCCAAACCAATCTATTACCCTCACGGTACATAGCGGACGCTTTGAGCAGACCGGAGTTTTTGACGATACTTTGATGGTGGTGACCGAGGCAGGCAAAATGCGCCTTCCCTTGCGCGTAGAGGTGCTTCGCGCTCGATTGACTTTGGCTCAGGCTGGACTGTGGTATGTCCCGTTACTGCTACTCTCGTTGGCTCCCAGTTTTCTTGTTTCGATTGTGGCAGGACGAGGGGGAACAAGTTGGTTGGACCCACCTGCGGTCGCTTCTACCGCCTTCATGTGTCTTATGTTGTTTTTGATATGCAAGAGCGCAGATACCCAAGTTGGGATGCGGTTTTTGCCAGGGCTTTTGGCAGGAGTCTCGTTTATGTTCCTTGGGAGCATGCTTTCCGCTAATGCTGCCAGCCTCTTTCAGTATGGACATCGCTATGTTGTCTTTGTGGGATTTGGGTTTTTGTGTTTGACGGTTTGGCAGCTTTTCCGAGGGAGCTATTGGAAGCAATGGGCTTTTGCGCTGTTCTGTGCGGGGGTGGGAGTCTGTAGTATGCTCATAAATATACTTTCGCATGTGTAGAGGGCAATTTGAACGCTAGTGGCTTGAGAGGGGATTAGAGAGCGTGAAGAAGTACTTAAACTACATCGTTTTTTTGGTGCTTGTGCTTGGCGTCGTTGGGCTTGCAGTGAGCCATAGTCGGCGGATACATGGGCTTGTGGAGGGGATGAATAGCGGGGACAAACAGGCGCAGGCGAACGCCGCGACGGAGCTTATTAAGGCTGAGCAGTTCATGGATGCCATTACGGGCGAAACTGTTGAGGCACGCCTCAAAGCCACGGAGTCCCTAGAGGCATTGGGGACGCCTGCCGCCGTGAAGCAGGTGTTACCACTCCTCAAGGACCAAGATAAAAAGGTGCGGGAGCGTGCCGTCAATACCCTTATCGCTATCGGTCTCAAGACACCAGACCATGTTAAAGAGATGCTCCCAGGTTTGAAGGATGGCGATAACAACGTCAAGAAGGGGTGTATTCTCGTCTTCTCAAAGGTGGGACCCCAGTCCAACGCGATCCCTTCCCTAGTGGAATATCTCAAGAAAGAGGGAGACTCTCGTGCCTCTGTGGGGACGGTTCTCGGAAGCCGACTCTTTGCGAAGGAGAGCCAAACCAGCCTGCCCCTACTAAAGCCCTATCTGGAAGAGAAAGATGAGGGGGTTCGTGTCGCGACGGTGGAGGCGATGGGCAAGATTGGTGATAAGGCGGTTATTTCCATTCTCAATGAGAAAATGCACAAGGACACCGCACAAGTGCGTCGTGTCTGTATTGGAGCCATTGCACTGATCGCCGATGTTTCGGGCGAACTGATGCTCACCGAGGCGATCAACAATACCGACGACGACGACGAAGCCCGCTCTCAATCCGCAGTAGGGCTTGGGAAAATTGCAACCCCCACTGCCATTGATACCCTGCTCAAGGCTTTGAACGATTCCGATCTCAAACTGCGCTCCGTTGCTTCTGCGTCTATTGCGCGGGCAGGACGCCCAAAGGCAGATGCTCCCCCCGTTGGCATGGTGCTTCAAAAGTGTATTGCAACTCTGAACACTGGGAATGAGATAACAAAGGTTGGGGTTGCTCAGGCTCTACAGGGGATCGCCGCTCCAGAAGCGAATACCGCTCTTATCAGCATTGCTAGCAACAAAACCCTGTCAGAAAACCTGCGTACTGTGGCTATCTTGGCACTCGGTTTTCCCAAAAATGCTGGAGCCGTGGGGGCATTGGTGAGTCTTTTGGGAGAATCCGACACCGAGATTATCGGGAGTACGGCGCAGACCGCTTTGGCGACAATTGGCGAGTCTGCTGCCCCCACTCTCATTGCCACTTTTCAAAAAGGCGACGAAGCTACTGCCTATCGTTCTGCACTTGCATTAGCGCGTATTGGAGTTGTCGTATTGCCGACCCTCCAACAGGCGGCACAGAGCCAAAACACGAACTCCCAACGCTGGGCAGCTGTGGCACTTGGTGAGATGGGAATTGCGGAGGCGCATCCTATCCTCAAGCAACTTAAGACGAGTTCTAATCCCGATGTGGCACACATTGCAAGGGAGCAACTCTATCGGAATGGGCAGCTGGATTAGGGCGCAACCTGTTTTATCTACTTTGGAGACCCTTATCGTCGAATGAAGTCAGGTGAGCTTTCTCGCCTGACTTCATTTTCTTTTGTAAGAGTGCGTTTTCTTATGAGGAGGAGAGTATGATCCGTAACAAATGCTGTTGCTTATTGGTGCTTGTAGCGTTGTTTGGCAGTGCAACGAACGGTATGGCATCTCCTGCCTCAAAAGCTATTATCCTCTCGTGGGATGGAGCCGCAGACTGGATTGTGGATCGTCTGCTGGAGGAGGGGAAACTCCCGAATGTTGCGCGGCTTGCCCGTATGGGGGCACGTGCCGAGTACTCTACGCCCAATTACCCTTCCGTTACCGCTGCCGGTCATGCCACCCTCTGGACAGGTGCTTATAGCGATGTGCATGGAGTTACGGGCAATGGAGTTGGGCTGTTGCCCCGCGCAGATCATACGATGCTGGAAGGGCAATCGGGTTTCGATGCCCGCGCTCTACGCGCCGAGCCTATCTGGGTGACGGCGGCAAAAGCGGGAAAGCGTGTCGTCTCTCTCTCTGCAACCCAATCTATGCCCATTGATCCCACTCTAAAGCGGCTGAACGATGCAAAGGTTCCGCTGGATCGCTATCTCTCTTTTAGTGGCTTCGAGTCGCGTATTGCAGACGGCAAGAGCCTTACCGCGCGAGAGCTACAACCGGCACAGGATTGGGACGCTTTGCCTCCCCACAAGAACGCCTTGCGAGAGTGTGTTACCAAGGCGGGAGAGCAGAGCTTCTACCTTCTTGCCTATGATGACCCGAACGATAAAACCGATGGGTTGGACACTCTGCTGATACGGCAGGGAAGCCGGCACGCGGCACAAGCGACCGCAACTGCA
This sequence comes from Chthonomonas calidirosea, assembly GCA_945878775.1. GTDB lineage: Bacteria > Armatimonadota > Chthonomonadetes > Chthonomonadales > Chthonomonadaceae > CAIJLM01. Next base: position 13,029 of record CAMCUQ010000011.1, on the reverse strand, counting down.
ACTTTGAAACCCATGGATGCCTCTCCAAATGTGCGGAGCTGGAGCCCCTCTTTTCGGGTGACAAAGGGGAATCTCTTCGGATACACCTATTTTCGCCTCTTCTCTCTCTCCCCAGACGGCAAGCAGATGACCCTCTATCGTCGTGCCGCTCACTCACTACAAGGAGCCTCCACAACCGCGCAACGTGAGGAGTACCTGAAGGCATATGGCGGGTTTTACGATTCCCCGTTTGAGACCTATAGCAATGGAGAGTTTGGGAAAACATTGTGGCAAGAGGGGGACGGAACGGCGGAGAGACGCCTGATTGAGCTTGTTCGGCTCGATTGCGAGTTTTTGAAGCGAGGGACGCGCTTTGCGTGGAGCCGTTGGAAGCCCGATCTGCTCTTGCACTATGCACCCATGACAGATGGGGCGGGGCATACATGGATGGGGGTGTTAGACCCCGATACACCCAGATACAACCCTGCATTGGCACGCAAGATTATGCCCTTCTATGAGCAGGTATTTCAGCTTCAGGACGAGTGGCTAGGGGCGGTACTGGATATGGTGGGACAGGAGACCGTTGTCTGTTTGGTCAGTGATCACGGTATGGCAGGCGTCGGAAAACAGTTTTCGCCCGCACGATTTCTGATTGAGACCGGGTTCGCCACTACCAAGCAGGATGGAAGCATCGATCTGACTCGCACGGCAGTGTTTACCCTAAACAACAACGAACTGCTTTTGAGCGTGAATGGGACGGATCGCAAAGGGGGGATAGTTCCTCCAGAGGAGCGGGAAAGCCTGATACAACAGTTGACGCAGGTACTACTATCCGCCACCGACCCCGATACGGGAAAGCATATCGTCACGCGGGTATTTCGACCGGAAGAGACGGCAGGCTTGGGAATTGGAGGGGAGGCAGGGGGCGATCTCTACTACGATGTCGCGCCCGGCTACGATCCTGCGGAGCTACTGCCGACTGTTGTTCAGAATATCGCCTCTCCCATTGGAGGGGGCAGTCATGGGTTCTATTCAGGGCGACGCAAGATGCAGGCAATCTGGTATATCGGTGGAGCGGGGGTACGGCAGGGAGTGAAGATAGGGGGAGTACATCAGACCGATATTGCACCCACCCTATCGCATCTCCTCGGTATTCCCCCTCCCGCAAACGCCGTGGGGCACTGCATTGGAGAGGTTTTGCGCTGAGGTGTCTGCCGTTGCATGCTACTTTTGGGGGCTTTCCCAATGCTCGCTGGGGTCTTCTGGTAGCGAGCTTCCTTCGGGATAGATCAAGTAGACCGTGTTGTTGGATCGCTTCCATGCCTTCAGGAAGTTTGCGCGTGAGTAGACATGGCGCGCCACTTCATTCTTTTCAGGGTGATAGGCGGGATCGTTGAGGATAACGTCTCCTGTTTCTGTAAAGCCGATCAATACGAGAAGATGCCCCGGATCGTTGGCACGGTGTAAGCTTCGTAACAGGTCAAGTGAACAGGATACGACGACTGGAAGCCCAACTTCGATCCAGTTCTCCAACTCCCTAATATCTCCGAAACGGGTCACGTAGGCACGAATACCCGGAAAAGAGCCTGCGAACGCGGTGTTGAATGCCCAGTTTCCGGTTCCGTCATAGACTCTATCGAAACAGGCACGTGCCGCGTCGGGTACTGCAAAATCGAGTTCTGGACGCTTCAAACGCTCTGCCCAAAACGCTAAGGTCATGGCGGTACTCGTCGGGCTACACCAGCCCCGTGCGCCCTCCCAACCCGTTTGCCACTTTGCAGGAACGGGAATCTCTTTTCCCCACACCTTTTTGTTTGCAGGCAAGGCGGAGAGGTGAGGGGCATGTGTATCGGTGAAGGAGAGCCCCAGAAACTTGAGCGTGGGTTTCTGGTTTTCATCGGTGTAGTGGAGAGTCATGCGTACCTGAACGCTGGAGGCGTTCTGTTTGAGGGTGAGGGTATCTGTTTCCACATCCCCATTGAGGTCTTTCTGCCCTTTAACGCTCTCTCTAGGGAAAACCCCTACCTCCTTTGACCAATGTCCCATATGATAGTATTTTGTCCAGCGTCCGTTGTGTTTGGCTCTTGCCTCCACCTCTATGCCTGTACCTGTTGGGGAAGCGAGATTCCATGAGAGAACGATCTCATTGGCAGGAATGCGCGACTCTATCTCTGAGGAGGTTAGCACGATCTGCTTTTTGTTCGTATCGGCTTGCTGTTGGTAGGCATGACAGTCGGAGATGCCCACAAAATAGCGTCCCAAATGACCGTCCACAATTGACCTCATTTCCAGCGGTGAGCCCGTACCCAAGAGGAGTGTTAGCACACCCAAAAGAGCCACTTGCACCATTTGTTTGCCCTCCATCTTTCTGTTCTACTCTCTTCCACAAGGATATTTCAAGGTGAAAGTCGAATACTCTTGCACACATTATTGCCGTTTTGGGGGTCTTATAGTGTGTAGACCCCCTTTATTGAGGAGAAAGAGCCTTTGTCACCCATAGATACCCTCTCTCGCACCGAATCGGAGAAAACTGCTGTGCAGGTTGCTGAGAATATTACCCACCTCGTTCCCTATAGCCCCGGCAAGCCCGTTGCTGAAGTGGAGCGCGAACTAGGGATTACAGGAATTATTAAGCTTGCAAGCAACGAAAACTCATTGGGTCCTTCGCCAAAAGCAGTGGAAGCGATGCACCAATTTGCTCTCAAGATGCATATCTATCCCGATGCGCGTTCCTTTGAGCTTTCCAACGCTCTCGCCTCCGCTCTGGAGGTAGACCCTGCCTGTGTGGTGCTGGGTAACGGCTCTGATGATATTATTCACCTTTTGGGTATCACTTTCCTAGAGCCGGGCGATGAAGTGATTCAGGCACACCCCTCCTTTGTGCGCTATGAGGCGGCGGCGATTCTGAACAATGCGCCCTGCCACATGGTTCCCCTCACCTCCGATTGGATACACGACCTAGAGGCGATGGCGGCAAAAGTGAACGCAAACACCCGACTCATTTTCATCACAAACCCCAATAACCCGACAGGCACGATTGTTTCGCAGGAGGCATTGGATCGCTTTTTTGAGTGTGTGCCCGAACGGGCAGTTGTGGTGATTGATGAAGCCTATTATGAGTATGCTGCAAATAGGGAGGGCTATCCTGAAACACTGCGCTATGTACGGGAAGGGCGCAATGTCGTGGTGCTACGTACCTTCTCGAAGGCATACGGCTTGGCAGGGTTGCGCGTTGGGTATGGAATCATGCCTCCCGATATTGCAAATTGGCTGAACCACACACGTGAGCCATTTAATGTGAACCTCATGGCGCAGGAAGCGGCTCTTGCAGCTCTCTCCGACACCGAGCATGTGGACAAAACTGTAGAGATGAACGAAGCGGGTAAGCAGATGCTGTACCGCACCTTCGAGGAGATGGGGCTAGGCTATACGCCCACCTTCGCCAATTTCATCTGGTTTGATAGTGGCAAGAACAGCAGAGCAGTCTTTCAGGCACTCCTGCATGAGGGGGTGATCATTCGCACTGGAGACATTTTTGGTGCGCCCTCACACCTACGGGTGACGGTGGGAACTGATGCCGAGAACGCCAAGTTTGTGAACGCTCTCAAGAAGGTGCTACCGCTACTATGATCGCCCTGCTGGTTGCCATGACTCTCGCTGTCGTCAGCCCTACCCCTCCAAAGGAGACTGGATTTTTGAAAAACGAACGCGTCTTTGGTCCCGAAATTCCAACCGGACCCTATAAGCATCCCGCCTCCATCACCGAGCTTGACAATGGTGATCTCTACCTTGTGTACTATGGTGGAGAGGGAGAGTATGCGACAGCCACGGGAGTGTTTGGGGCGCGAAAAAAGGCGGGTTCCAAGCGTTGGTCTCTGCCCCAAAAGATCGCCCACGATCCCTACCGCTCTTTGGGGAATGGAGTGGTTTGGCAGGCTCCCGATAAGGTGGTTTGGCTCTTCTATGTGGTGCGTTGGGGAGAGACATGGTCTTCTTCTCGCATTCAAGCCAAAGTCTCGCATGACAACGCCAAAACATGGTCTGATAGCTTTGTGGTGACAGAGGAGGAGGGGACGATGGTGCGGGGGCGGCCCATTGTTCTCGATACGGGAGAGTACCTGCTTCCCATCTATCACGAAACGGGGCATGATACCGAGACGGTGGGCGCGGATACGACCTCGCGCTTTGTGCGCTTCGACCCAAAAAAGGCGACTTGGAAACCGAGCGGGGTTATCTCCTCCGTGAAGGGGAATCTTCAGCCTGCGGTAGTGCAACTAACGCATGATTACCTTGTTGCCTACTGCCGGCGTGGTGGAGGATACGACCCTGTTACGGACGGCTACATCATCCGATCCGAGTCGCATGATGGGGGACATACATGGTCGGAAGGCAAAGATTCCGCATTTGCAAACCCAAATGCCGGCGTTGATCTGCTCAAACTCCAAAGCGGGAACCTACTCCTTGTCTATAATGACAGCATGATCGATAGAACTCCGCTTACCGTTGCTCTCTCCACAGATGGCGACAAGACTTGGAAATTCAAACGTAATATCTCCACGCTTCCTATCGATCACGGCTATCCCTCTGTGATTCAGGCGCGTGATGGCAAGATTCATATTGTCTATACCACACAGCATCGCACGACGATCCAGCACGTGGTTTTGGACGAGGAGTGGATTAAACAGTCGCATAAATAGAGATGAGGGGGGAGTGCAGTGCGTTTGCCTCGCTTCCCCAAGTCTGGAACCAGAAAACACCCATGCCCACCGCCTCTTTTTTACTCACTCCCAACCATTCTCTCCAAAGCCCAGTGCTTGCAGCATCTGGCACGCTTGGCTTTGCCGATACCACAGAGGGGTTAGTCGATTTTGCCGAGGTGGGAGCATTTGTCACGCCGACACTCACTGTAAACCCTCGACTTGGCAACCCTATGCCTCGCACTGTGGAGGTAACAGGGGGCTTAATTCATGCGACAGGTCTGCCCAATCTGGGGGTAGAGGCGTTTGTTGAACAAGACTTGCCTCGCTTGAGGAAGCTACCTTGCCCCATTATTGTGAGTATTTGCGGTGAGACACCCGAAGATTGGGAGCAGCTGGGAGCGATGCTAGAGCGTACTGAGGGGGTCTTTGCGCTCGAACTGAATTTGACTCCGCTTGCTCTCCATGAGGAAGGGTTTGTTCAGGGAGCAATTCCTTCAGAATCAGAGTCTCTGAGTCGTATTCGACAGGCATTGAAAGCGGTACGCGCTCAGACACGGCTCCCTCTCATCGCTAAGCTACCCTCGGTGGGCATAGAGATTGGGCTTGCTGCCAAGACTGCCGTCGATACTGGGGCAGATGTCATTGCTGTCGGGCAAGCGTTTCCTGCTGTTGCCGTTCGTTTGAGCAGTCGTGAGCTTCGTCTCCCCTATGTGGTTGGAGGGCTATCGGGACCTGCGATAAAACCTCTTGCACTCTATCAGGTATGGCGTGTGAGGCAGAGTATCTCCGCACCGATTATTGGCTCTGGTGGGATTATGTCGGCGGACGATGCAGAGGAGTTTATGATTGCGGGAGCCGATGCCGTTGCCATTGGGATAGCAAGCCTTGTGAAGCCCTCCACCCTCGCTAACTGCGCAAAGCGTCTTCGGTATTCCCCTCAGATGTCCCAGTAGTATTGCTGTCCTGATAACTCCAAACAAGGAGCATACAGACAATGATGAGGAAGAACATCGCATTGATCCGAATCGTCTGTGGTGCGCCAAATCGCTTTGCCATGTACCCCGCCAGTAGCCCTCCCACGGGCATGATCCCCTGAAACGCCAAAGAGTACACCGCCATAACACGCCCCCGCAACTGTGCCGGAACCTCGCTTTGGACAGCGACATTGGAGGTATTGGCACAGAGGATCATCCCGAAGCCCACAAACACGAGGAGAATCATGCCTTGAGCGAGGGTGTGGGTGAAGGTGAAGAGAATCAGGGAGAGAGCAAATAGCATTGCCCCTCCGTAGATTCTAATCCGGCGGGGAACACTCTCTCCATATTTGGCAAGCATGAAGCCACTTGTCATGGCTCCCAAACCAGCGGCAGAGGTGAGCCAACTGTAGCCTGTGGCTCCCACACCAAATGTATGTGCGAAGACAGGATAGAGGGTGGAGGCAGACCAGGCGAACAGGGCACCGCTTGCGATAAGAAGCACGTTCCGCAGGACAAGCTTGTTCTCTATTATGTAGCGAAACCCTTCGCGGATCGACTGCTTTTTGCCCTGTTTTGGCACATGGGGAGTACGCATCATGAGGAGAGAGGTTATCACCGCTATAAAGCTGAGGGCATTTATGAGAAAGCAGGTGGCGACTCCTGTTTTTGCCATGATGAAGCCGGCAAGCATGGGACCCAGTACGCGGGCGAGGTTAAAGCGCAAGGAACTGAGCGCAATGGCGTTGCCGAGATGGCGTGGGTCTTCGATCATATCGCTGATGAACGCCTGTTGGGCAGGCATATTGAAAGCGGTGACGATGCCAGAGAGTACGCCGAGGAGAGCGATATGCCAACCCTCCACTTTTATCCAGAAGCCATAGGCTAGGAACGCCAAGACGAAGGCGAGGATCATGGCGAGAAACTGAGTTAGGAGCAGGATATGCCTTCGGGAGTGTCTGTCTGCCAGTTGTCCACCCCACACCGCAAATAGCACAAAGGGAATGGCGTTCGCGCCGTTCACAATACCGAGCCAACGGGAGTCTTTCGTGAGTTCCCACACGAGCCAATTTTGCGCCACTGTCTGCATCCATGTTCCTGCCACGGAGAGGGTTTGCCCATAATAGAAGAGGCGAAAATTGCGGTAGCGGAGGGCTTCAAACGGACTATCTCGGCGCGGGTTTTGGGGGGATACAGGAGGCGAGTGAGAGGAGAGAATTGGGGAGGCTGGCTGTTTTGCGGGTGGTTCCATAAGACTGCACTCTCCTTCGGAGCAGTATAGTCATTATACCTTACGCGGGGGCGGCTTCTCTTTTCTAGGGGTTACTAACCCCTAGAAAAGTTTTCCACAACCTTGAACTCTTACGGTTTAGTCCTTTTTATTGGGTGATATGAGTACCTGTGGCTGTGTGTTAGGGCTAAGGTACGATACTCACATTGACGATGCTTTCAAGAAGAAACTTTCGTTTTCCGGTATGCAAGGAGATCGCCATGAGGTGAGAGGGCCACGGTGAGGATTCCAGGTAGCTTACAATCAGCCATTTTTTGTCTCGTGAGAGACCAATGAGAGAGTAATATCTGTTTTTTGGGGTGGAGATGTTCAAACGCTTCGCTTGCAGGGTATCCAGATGGAAACGGTAGAAGTGGGTGTGGTTCTTGATGTATCGAGAGTAGAGAAGCGAGTTCTCGCTTTCTCCGACAAGTGATATATCTACGGGATACCTCTTTGGGAGACGCTCCAAGCGAAGCTTTTGTGTATCCAAAAGCCAAAGAGAGGTCTGCGAAGAAGTTGTAGTAAATACGAAGCGGTTCTTGCCCGATATACGTTGAAAAGAATAATCGAACTCCTCATTCACCCATTGATGTCGTAACTTCCCCTGCGCGTCCAACAGAGTGACAGCGTGTGTATGGGTAAGAAGCAAACCTTCTGGAAAAGCGTGAACCTTATGGTACGGAGGGACGTTTTCCAGCTGTTCTATCGTGTGGGTCTTTGTATTCCATCGGAAATAGTTTTCGTGTGAGAGAAACCCCTCTTTGCCCTGTTCTCCCCACATCGAATAAAAGTAGAGTGTTGATCCGTTCCAGCCACTAGGGAAGAGTCTAAGCCCCGAATGCTTAAACGGAAGAATATTGGGTTTAGAACCCTTGAGAGAGTGAACAATCGTGTCGCCTTCTACCACCAGGCTTTCCACGACGAGGTTGTTTTTGTAGATATTAATCCTATCGGAGGCTCCAAGTGCCAGAATGCCTGCGGCATTGTTATAGAGCAGACCTTCTCCTATATGATCTAACAAGACTTTATGCGATCCATCCATAAAGTTGTTATACTGTACTCGATTGGGATTTCTCACAAAACTGTAGGTTATCAAAGGTATCTTGGTTTTGGTGTTTTGGCACGTTGCTAATAGGGCTATAGTACTCAAAAGAGTGAACATGAGAGAACTCCTTATCTATCGGCTTGACTGGTTTTTAGTCCGTCTGTTTATGGAGTGGAGGGGGTTGTTTCCTCAATGGGCAGGTAGTCATAAAAAGCTGTGAAGAGAATTAAGAGGCTCATCCATGTGTTGATGACGCCAATATTCAGGGGCATATTGCCAATAGCCCCATAAACAAGGTAGCAAAAAGGTCCTAAGGCAAAGGCGAGGCGTTCCCATCCCCACGCTTTCCGTTTCGCTTCAAATATAAAAATGGCAGTACGTGCTGCGGTTCCTATACAGAGAAGAATAGAGGCTATAAAGCCCAAAATACCTAGCTCCGTTCCTTGGTTCAGATTGAACTGATGGACTGCTGTTTCAAGAATGTAGTCACGTGTGTTCCCGATACCGATCCCCATCTCCCAGTGTGTCTCAAAGACGCGCCTGCCCTGAACCATAGAATGGACTCGTTCCCGTACAGAATCGTCCTCCTCTTGGTTGGCGGAGGCTGCATTTTGGAATCTATCGAGGAGGGTTATCAAGCCGGTACTCCCTGTGGCAAAGAGAATGCCAATCAGCACCGTGAAGAAGACGATGAGACCTGTTATTCGGGTAAGGAACTGCTTGGTGGTGGCAGAAAAAAGAAAGATTAGCACAGGAAGTAAGGCAAGAGCAATAATAAAGGTGACACGAGATTGAATGATCACGAAATGGACACACATCAGAAAAAAGGTGAACCCGTAGAGCCTATGTAGGTGTTTCGGGTTTTCTTTGCTACGGAACATCATCATTACAGGAAACATAGTCAACATAAGAAACGCGGCGGTATTTCCTGTGTTCCCAAATGTCCATTCACGGTATCCGGTCATTTTGGGAATATCGTAGCGCGAAAGCAGGAGCACAAGGAGACTGGGAACACTGAATGCTTTATAGTAGTAGTAGAGCGAAATAGTGAGGACAGGCAGAGTACCGAGGCAGAGCGCCGTGAAAAGAACGTTGAGGTCTTTGCGCGAAAGCGCCATATCTCGTGCGGCATGGTATAGAATAGGGAGCGTTATGAAGGTGGAGACATAGTTGACCGCTGTGCGGTTAATATTCCATTGATTGATACTGCTGAGTGTTGCCCCAACAAACCAGCAAACAAAAGAGAACTCAATCAGGTAGCGGAGTGGGTGCTTGTTGACCTGTGGATAACGGGAGTAGCGCAAGGCAAGCAGAACGACGCCAATGAGAAAACTGGGAATTAGGAAGGCTTGAGAAGCATCCACTCTTGCCGACGCGCTCAAACCTGCAATACTCAAGTAGATGCGCCCCAACTTGCTGTAGGCAAGAGGTAGATAGAACAACAGCGCCGCAAGGAGCTTGACCTCTAGGCGTATCGCTTCTGTCTTTACTTGAGAGAGAGACTGGCTTGGGAAAGGCTGGTCCGCTTCCATGAGATCGGTTTCCTAGTGTGCAGAAGTTGCGTTGCGCTCACGCGCACGTTGCCGGAGAAAACCCCGTAGCTGATACAGGATTACTCCCAAGAGCAGGAGGTTCAAAAAAGGTAAGATTTGCCCCCAAAGCAGATGAAACGACTGTAGATTTTGAAGATGCTCATTCGATAATTGATCGGAGTGCTCATAGTAGAGCGTAAGAGAGCTAACGACGCCTACCTTGGGCAGATAGTACCAAAAGCTGCCTTTATTGGGTTCTACCACAAACACGTTATTGAACAGGGGCAAGAAATGAATATAGTAATCCTTGAGCTGAAGTGGGTATTTGCCTTGTCCGTACTCTTTGATCTTAATGTTGTTGCTTTCACCCCGAAGCAAAGCGTTGTGAACCTCTTGTGCTGAGAGTAACTCTCCTTGGGGATTTGTAAAGGAGAGGTTGAAAGTAGGATCGAGCAATACCCATTTACCCTTGAGTAGCACCTCCACAGTCACATGGGTATCCTTGGTATCGAGCATATTACGCATGAGCCATACTTTTCGCGAAGGGATTTGTTGTGTGGCTAAGGCAGACCGCAAAACTATCGCTAGATTCGAGCAGATGACCCCTCCTCCAGATTGGATGTGGTTCAGAATCGCGATGGGGTCTCCAGAGCGAAAGGTGTCGATTTTGGTTGCTGTCTGGGTGACCCACCGAAGTGTCTGAAGCGATTTTTCGCTTTCGGAGCCTGTGATATTTTGCTTATTCAGCGGTGCTTGATACTCGGGGAGGTTGGCAGGTTGCTGTACTTGCACGTCTTTAAGCGTGGGGACTTCTACAAACGTAAAGTACTTAAAGCGTGCTACCAAAACAATATCGAAAATGGCTAAGAGCAAAAAGCTCACACTCGTCAGCCACAAAGCACGAACTCCTTTTTGCGGCTCCATTCCCTTAGCTCCTTTGCATGAAAAATCTCAACGCTTTTTGCGGATGTCGATGAAAAAGAAGAGCGTGGAGAAGGCAAGAAAGCTGAGCGTCGCCCAAGTAATGGGAGTGCGAATCCAGCGTTTGTTGATGGGACTATCCGGCGTGATGTAGGGAGGAACCAGAGTTGTCCACTGAATGGGGTCTACCAACTCTTCGACTCGCGCCCTCTCGTATTTCTGAGCGAGGTCAGTAAAGAGGGTCGTTTTGAGTTGAAGTTCTGCCGTTAGGTTGGTGAGGTCGAGGCTCTCTTTGGGGGCAACTTTGTAGATGTCTTTAAGGTACTTCAGCTGCCATTCGAGGAGCATTTTGCGTCCCAATATCTCCGCTGTTCTGGCATCAAGATTTGAACCAGACGCTTTGAGGTAATTGGCTATCTCCTCATTGACTTGGCTCTTGGTCACTTGTAGCTCTTGGAGAAGACGCTCCACCTGCGGGTGTGAATCACCAAACTGTACTTTTGCGATCTTGATCTGGAGTTCAAGTTGCACGATTTTGTCCCGCATTTGGGTGACAGGAGGGAGGGCAGTGGGGAGAGTAAGCCCGACTTTACTGTAGGTCTCTGCCTGTTTGCGGGCTAGTTCAAGCTGTTGCTTTGCCTGCTCGAGTTGATACTCTGTCTCTCGGATCAGTTTCAAGGCATCGGAGGCAGTGGGGTTACGGGGGTCGGGAGCAGACTTTACGCCCAATTGATAGCTGAGTACCTTCTGCTGTGCCTCACGCAGACTCTGTTCTGCCTTGTCTTTGAGTGTCTTGATCTGGCTCGCAAGCTTTTCCCCCTTGTTCCTATTCACGCTTCGGGTCACTTGAGTGAGGGTATCTATTGCGAGTTGGTTCATCGCTATGGGATGCTCTGAACCCGCCATGCGGGTGTTGATTGCGAGTTGGTTTTTTTTCGTGTCTACTTCTACGCTGTAGTATTGTGAAATCTCTTTTTCACGAATGCCGAACTTGCTTGCAAGCACCTTGGTGATGGAACGGCTTTCAAGCATACCCTGTAGTATCTCTACAGGGTTCGCTTTACCAACACCAAAAAGATCGCCAAGCTCTCCCGCAGAGGGGAGGGAGATGGGGATGATGAGAACCGATTTTACTTCATTGACTGGCTTCGCGAGATAGGTAGAGACCACTCCACCCAATGCTCCCAATATGGTGAGGCTGAGCAGAGCTACACGATACTTTTTGATCGTCGCCAGCACCTCATTATGTGAAAGCGGGTTGGAATTATTCGCGGTAGTCAAAAAGTTATACCTTCAGGGTACAGGGTGAGAACGGCATAAGGCGCGAGCACTAAACAAAAAGGCGTTCGAGTATCTCAATGATGCGCGGTGCCGCTTTGCCATCCCATAGCTCTGGGCGTCGGTCAGAAACCTGTGTTTTGCCGGAGAGCAGATCGTCGAGTGCGGTAGCAAGCCGTGTTGCACTCAAGCCGATCAGTTGATTTGTGCCATTGGTGACGGTGATAGGTCGCTCGGTGTTATCGCGGAAAGTGAGGCAGGGTACACCAAGAGCGGTAGTCTCCTCTTGCACTCCACCGGAGTCGGTAACGACTACCTGCGCGTTGTCCATGAGAGCCAAGAAATCGAGATAGCCTTGTGGCTCCAACACGGTGACGTTTTTCCAACCTGTGACGGTGTCGAGGAGTCCAAACTGCTGAAGCTTGCCTTTGGTTCGGGGATGCATGGGCAGAATAACAGGGTGGCGATTCACGACCTCTTGGAGGGCAGCCATGGTATTCTGCGCCGATTCGAGTGTGTCGACATTGCTGGGGCGATGCAATGTTACAAGAGCGTAGCCTTTGGAAATGGCTCCCAAGTCGTTAAGAATGGTGCGCTCTTTTGCCCGCTCCCGGTGCTTGAAAAGCGTATCGATCATGACATTGCCCACAAAATGGACGCGACTCTCAGGAACACCCTCTTTTTCAAGGTGTTCTAGTGCCTGTCGTTCTGTGGTAAAGAGGTAATCGGAGACCTGATCGGTGAGGATGCGGTTGATCTCTTCTGGCATAGCGCGATCACCGCTGCGAAGCCCTGCCTCCACATGACAGACAATGATATTCCGCTTTACAGCAACGAGGGCACAGGCGAGAGTGGAATTTACATCTCCGACGACGAGAACGACATCGGTGGGCTGTTGATCCAACAGTTCATCGAAAGCGATCATCACCTTCGCGGTCTGGACGGCATGGCTACCGGAGCCTATTCCCATGTAGCAATCTGGGGCAGGCATTCCGAGATCGTTAAAGAACAGTTGCGACATTTTTTCGTCGTAGTGCTGCCCTGTATGAACGAGTACGGGTGTGATGTTGGCGGATGCCCTTGCCGCCTCTAAGATAGGGGCAATTTTCATGAAGTTTGGGCGTGCGCCTACTACACAGGTTAAGTGCATGAGTCTTCGGTCTCCTAAAGGATAGTATTCATTATTGAGAAAAGGGTGCAGATTATAGCACCTTCAAGGTTTCATTCTGATGCGGATAAGAACGATGCAAGATGCAGTTATTTGTTCTTGTGAGCAGAGCCAAGTCAAAGAGGCTGAAAGCCTATCTCCATAGACAGGCTTTTGAGA
>CAMCUQ010000010.1 GCA_945878775.1 Chthonomonas calidirosea | reverse complement strand
CTATTACCCCGCACGCTTCCAACGCACACCATCTAATGGGATGTGGAGAGTGTCTTGTGCGCGATATTTACCTTGAACATACTGTTCAAACTCCTTCCAATGTTCATCAAGCAGGTAGGCGGTTTGTCCCATCTCATGCTCGTTACTATACGGCGTACTGGGTAGTGTAACCTTGTGGCGAAAGCACGAGGTTCGTCCGCAACTCTGACAACTATGCTCCGCAACATTGATCGTTTGACGTGGCTTCAGCGCAATGGTGAGAGATGAGCGTGAGATCGGCGTGACAGGAAGAGGCTCTTGACCGTAGACACGAAGCACAAGCGTGTCCTGCGTCAGTTCGGCATGGAGTAGAATGGGGATATTAGGGCGAAAACGGAGGTCGATATAGTTCCAATAAACCGTGGCATCACGCCCTTGTTCGGCACTGGAACCGGGAACTATCCGGGAATGGGGGTGTCGCTCAACAATCTCTGCCCCGATCTTCAGTGCCACATCATAGAGGGCGTTGGAGAGTTGGCAAATCCCCCCTCCGATAGCTGGGACGAGGCAACCCTCAGAAATCTGCCTGCCGGGGACATAGCCTTGCCTGCGCGTGGTGCGTCCAAGTTGTTTCCAAAAGCTGAACGTCTCGTGCTTTGGAATCTCGATATGTTGAAGGTGTCGGATGGCTCGGCGGAGGTTTTGTGCCTTGCCGAGTTGGAGACTGCGTTCGGAGAGAGTATTCTCGACCCAGAGGGGAGTTCTTGATTCGGCAAGGAGGTGCGGATAAAGAGTTCTATTGCCCGAAGCGTAACGCGAGGGGCGATTGCGCCAATCCTGGACGAGACGGCGCAACCTCAACAGATTCGATTTAATCTGAAAGAGTACTTCCTCCTGTAAGGAAGGCTCCGAAGTGTCGTTCATAGAGACCTCTCTGTCGAAGTACACGAATTGTACAGAAACGTAGTGTTTGCTACGAATAATACACTGTGAACAGAGAGAGGGTTTCAAGCATTTGTAGAGATTCGTTATGAGGCACTATTTCGCGGTCTCTATTCAGAGGCACGGTAACCCACTAAACGCGGAATCCAACAACGTACATGAGTGCGATAATGGACATAGGCGGCTCCAAATCGGTTTTCAAGATCGTCCTCTTCCCATGGGCGCATCCAGAGGTTCCAGAGAAGCATCCCTGTTATGGCATAAAAAACGGTAAACAGTGAGCCGATAAGCAGTCCAATCATAACAGCCTGCATAGGACCGGCGATTGCCATTGGATTACGTACATATCGGTAGGGACCGATAGTGACGAGTTGACGGGTGCAGTCCGCAGGAAGTGGTGTTCCATGCCCCCATACCGCCATAGAATAACAGCTGGATAGCCCTAACGCACTGAAAAACAGGAGGAGTGTCCCCACGATGAGCTGGAGATTGTGAGAGAGTAACGGTAAGTGATGCCACCCACAAGCGCGCTCTAATACTCGAATCCCTGCGGGAATGAGAATTAGGAACACTGTCCAGAAGAGACTGGTCTGAATGAGCGATTTGGTGAGATTCCATGCCCAACTCGCCTCCGGAGCTTCACGTCCATGCCACTGTTTTGTGCGAAGTGTGGCTCTCACAACGCCTTCTCCGTGTATAATTTCCACAGTAATAACGGCAGGCAAATCATGGAGGGAAGCATCAAGACGCAACCTAGCCAAGCCCCACCGGAAAAGAGAGGCAGCGCAAGCGCATATAAACCTGCGTAGACTATGGCTCCCGTATGGAGCGACAGCGCGACTCCTGCCCAAGTCTTACGTTGCGCTATCCCCCATGCACTCACGAGACCACCCATCAGAATAAGTATTGCGTCTGGTAGTGAGAAGCTAAACAGGGTCGAAATGGGAGCTTCGGGAGCTAAAAATAGCCGACGCATCTCTGGGACACGCCAGAGTATCCCCCACCAAATTCCGGCACCGATGCTTTGGATTATGAGTAAGGCGATAGTGACGCCTCGAAGTAAGGTCAAACCCTCTTTATTTAGCATGATGCCTATCCCTTCCAAGCCTCATTACGAGTTTGTACCGTCCCACAAGGTCCTCCACCCTCCGCTTCATGTACAGAAATCTGAGTGCCTTGAAATGTGAAGAAAGGGTCGAACCAGTGGGAGGCTTCCAGGCTTTGGCGCGGGATATAGTGGCAGATGAAAGCGCGACGAAACTTTGTTTGGCTCTCATTAGGGTACGAACCGTGTATTAGGTTGCCATGAAAAAAGAGCATATCACCCGCGTTCAAGTGGAGGGGAAGCTCTGTGAACTCTTCCGGCACAAGAACTTGATCGGTTACGAAAGAGCGAGTAATGTCGGCGGAAGTCGGGCAGAGGATTTCGAGGCGGTGTGACTGTGGAACGATTACTAAGCCTCCGTTTTCGGGTGTTGCGTCGTCAATGGCAAGCCACGCTCCGATGCAGGTTCCGGGCTTCACCCGCAAATAAAAGTTGTCTTGGTGCAGGGCTTGCCCCCGCGCTCCGGGGGGCTTAAAATAGAACATCGTTTGTGCGGCAATAGGATCATCCTCAAAAAGTGCGCGAAGTATCGTCTCTAGGCGAGTATCTAAGAGATAACGCAAAGAGAGTGCGCCAACCGGAAGCTCATGATGACGATGGGGGTGCAACATTCTTGGATAACGGGAGAGGGGGTCATCAGGAGAGAGGTTTGGGATAGTGTCCGAGAGATTGGGAACAGGACCATGCTCCGCTTGTTGCATAAAGGCGTTGCGTAGCTCTGCGACCTCCGCAGGATCGAAAAACCCCTTAAAGAGGAGAAAACCGTTCCGGTCGTATTCGCTGACCTGCTCTGGACTGATAGCGAAAGTACTCATTGCCCTTGTTTACCTCTATT
Source organism: Chthonomonas calidirosea (assembly GCA_945878775.1). Taxonomy (GTDB): domain Bacteria; phylum Armatimonadota; class Chthonomonadetes; order Chthonomonadales; family Chthonomonadaceae; genus CAIJLM01. The sequence continues at coordinate 37,836 of CAMCUQ010000010.1, read as the reverse complement.
CGGCTCTCCCTCATATTCGGTGAAGGTAGGAAGCCCTAAATGTTCCGTTACTGTCTTGATCACCTTGCATGCGGTTTATTTGGTTAGCGATCCCCTTCATAGACGCTGGTGGGTATGTCATATGCACCCAAAGCGAGGGAGAGCCCAGATTCGGGGGAAGCCCAATACTGCAAATTACCACCAGAAGGAAGCGTCACCTAAGCAATGTCGTGAGTAAAACCACCATTAGGATAATTAGTGTAGAGTGGATATGAACGTATTCCAATGCTGTGGGCGTCGAATAGGTGACCAAAACCAACCGTCAAGAACACGTTGCCTGTATTTGATGCTTGCAATCATATCCTTTGCTACCTCAACAACACGCCAGTCCCCGGAAGCTTTATAATGAGCCAGAAAATCCTTGAGCGGCAGAATGTCGTCAGATTCCCTACTGTCCAAATCAAGCAGGCAAGCATACCATCCTGCCATTATCTGCAAGGGTAAATTTTCACTCAATGACTTCTCCAAATGACGTGCCTGTGTCAACAAACTCGCACCGTCTTTATCCCATTGCATCCGAATGACTAAAGCAATGAGTGAACTAAAGCCAGATAACCAACTCTCTAAAGAACGTTTCGCGAACTCTTCCCACCACTGAGCTGTATCTAGCCGCGCTTTTGTAACAGTAGTGAGCCATGCTCGGGCTGATACTGCGTTGTGCTGCTTTAACAGATATTTCAAGTCTACAGCAACTGTCACACCTTTAGACGCACATGAAGCGTTCCATTCCCATGTAATAGAAGTAAGGCTTTGTAGGTGTTCCGCCAAATCACTTCTCCCCTTTTTTATAGAACCGCCTTTGGTGCTTATCCTTACCTGCTCATTGATACGAGATAAGAGAACAGAATTAAGGCGTCGTAAAGGCTCTGAATGGATCGGTCTACGCACAAACAATATTGTGTCCGACAGTAAATTTAAAGAAAAAATTACTGGTTCATGTGACCAGTCAACCAACGCGAAAGCTAGAGTTGAGGCGTGAGGAACACGGGTGTGTATTCGAGCCACATGTGTTTGAAGAGAGGCTTTATATAAAGAGGTGTTCAGGGCAAATATAGGCTCTTCATGAACTACAATAGATGTTGTTGTAATCAACGAGGACAAAAATGCTCTGCGGCTAATCATCTTAGAATATTCCCTATTATCCATTGAATAACCGACCTTCCGATGAGCATTCCGTTGTCTGTGGTTTGACTGCTCTCTCCAACAGGGATGGTGTTTCCCAAGTGCTGTTTGTCCATGAGTACATCGTACCGACTGTAAAGCAAAAACCGCATCACTTTGCGTAACGTGAACTCATAACATACAAGGTGTTATTATTTGTAAAGCTAATATGATGTCCATCTGGTAGCCATGCGGTATTCCAGTTCCTTTGTGTAGCATCATACTCCTGATCTGGTAACGTAGTAACGAAGTGTAATTCTTCGCTTTTTAGGTTGCCTATCCATAAAGTCATTTGCGGATTACGTAATCCCGTGATTGCAGGATAAGGACTTAAAACCCATAAGATAGACTTCCCATTTGGGGACACATGAAGGCTCAAGACATTTAACTCATTGGGGATAATAAACTTCTGCTTCTGTAGTGAATGGGTATGTTTTTGGAAGGTGAGGATATATAGTTCAAGAGGTTCTGTACGCGTGTTATAGAGCGCAACCTCTTGGACGAAAACGAGTGAGTGGAAACTCGGTATCTGCATCCAGGAGTATTGATTTTTCTGTTCAAGGTAAATGCGCGTCTTTTGAACTGCCTTCGTACCGAGGTCATGTGCAACGACATCATATACTTTTGGGTGACGTTGTGTCTCGTCCGTTGAACTAGATACAGGGATAACCTCAACCCAACTCTGGCTATCCAATGCCCAAAACATTCCTACCCTGTTATTATCAAGATTACTCCAAACCTCCTTATGAGTTCCCTGCCAATCAATCACCATGGAGGTTAGACTAGTATCCAATTTACGAGAGAGAATTTGCCTCCTATTTGGCGAAATGTAAAATGCACGGGCATCGTACTCCATTGCCTTCGACACAGGCGTAAAAGTTGTGCTTTTCCAAGTGGTTATATCCTGAAGGGTGAGTTGGGGCGGGGTTTGATCCCAATTCCAATACACTATCTCATGGTTGGAATACCAATATTCACTGCCAGCTCTCAAATAATTATGGTGCAATGGATACCCCCTTATGGAGGGCTTGCTCCTCCATAAGGCAAAGAAGACACTTACGAGGGATACACTACAAAATGTGTACACTATCGCTCGATTAAAATTTCTTCGTGAAATCAGCATAGTCTCGCTACTTGTTGTATCTACCATAGAGAGGAAAGATTTGTTCGAATGAGCATCCACTTAAACCAGGGTTGCATGATTTGGGGTATTCCATTGTTATCTTTTCTACTTTCGTGAAAGATGAAGAAATGGGGCTTGCTGGACATTCAACACGATATACCAAGAGAACACTATCACAGATGTGTTTGGTTGCTTTACCCCATGTTCCAACTTCAGTTATCTCCTTATAGCAAAAGTATGTAGGGAAAGGGTTGTCGGGAGCCCCACTGTAAGATATGCACTTTGTTTTTTCTTGAATTTTAATCTCGCACCTATGGGTATTAACGGTGTATTTGTGACGAAGAGACCTCTCTTTATTGACCTTGCACGTAATGGTGGTGGACTTCCCCAGAAACAGTGTACAATCAGTTAAGCATTCATCGCGTATGGGGTAATCCACTCTAGGAAAGCGAGGAATGTTCTGCCGGAACGAAAAATCTATACGGAAGAGTTCAAACGGGAGGCGGTTCGCCTCGCCATAGAGCGCGGCAATCTGGTCGCAACTGCGCACAAACTTGATGCCTGCGCTACCGTCCTGCAACGCTGGAAGAAGGCTCTGACGGAAACGTCTGGCAATCCCTTTCCCGGACAGGGGAACTCCCACGACCCCGAACGAGCGCAACTCGAACGTGAAGTGACCCGGCTCCGTGAAGAGGTGGAAATCCTAAAAAAAGCCGTGGGTATCTTCAGCTCTCGCCCGCGTTGAGATACCCGTTCCTTCACAAACATCGCGACGACTACTCTCTCGCCGCGCTCTGCAGGGCGCTTCAAGTCTCTCGAAGCGGTTGGCGCGCACGGCTCTGTTTCGTTGGATAGAGGTTTGGTACAACAGGAAGCGAAGGCATTTGTCGTTGGGATATCTTAGTCCCGATGCTTTTGAGCTAAAATATCAACAACAGATGGTTGCTTAACCTGGTGTCCACCAAACCAGAGGAAGTCCAGTATTCGTTTGCAGTGCTAGTAGTGCTACGTAAAGACAGACTTGACGACATTTCCGCCGTTTACTGTAGCCCGTTCTTCACGTCCATCATGTCGATAGGTGAGTTGACGGTGATTAAAGCCCATGAGGTGAAGAATCGTGGCGTGGAGGTCATGGACATGAACGGGGTTTTCGGCAGCGCGGAGACCCACCTCGTCTGTTGAGCCGATCACCTGTCCGCCTTTCACGCCCCCGCCTGCCATGAAGACCGAGAAGCCCCAAGGATTGTGATCGCGCCCTGTAGTTCCCTCCGTCATTGGGGTTCTGCCAAACTCTCCGCCCCATATCACAAGGGTGTCATCCAGCATTCCGCGTGCTTTTAGATCGGCAAGAAGCCCTGCGACGGGCTTGTCTGAGACGGCGCAGAGGCGCGAATGGTTGCCTTCGAGATCGGAGTGAGCATCCCACTGGCTACCTGTCCCACAATAGAGTTGCACAAATCGTACTCCACGCTCCACAAGCCGACGCGCCATGAGGCAGTTTGCGCCAAAAGTTGCGGTTCGCTTGTTATCCAAGCCATAGAGTTGTTTTGTGGCAGCCGATTCTTTGGAGAGGTCTATGGCTTCTGGAGCCGCAGACTGCATACGGAACGCCAGTTCGTAGGCTTTGATCCGCGCCTCCAGTTCCGAATCGTCCTGTCGGGTTTCCCCAAAGTGCCGGTTCAACGTGGTGATGTAGTCGAGCTTATTCTTCTGTTGTTCGTCGCCAATCGTGGCAGGTGGCTTGAGGGCAAGAATGGGGTTTCCATCGGGGCGAAACTGGGTTCCCTGAAAGGCGGCGGGCAGAAATCCACTAGACCAGTTCTTCGCGCCACCAATAGGCTCTCGATCATCCAGGAGAACCACAAAGGTGGGAAGGTCACGGGAGGCACTGCCCAAACCATACTGCACCCATGCGCCCAACGACGGACGCCCGCTGAGAACCGCACCAGTGTTCATTTGTCCGACACCACCAACGTGGTTGAGTCCATCTGCCCAACAGGAGCGAATAACAGTGAGATCATCCACATGTTTTGCGATTTCAGGATACCAATCGGAGACCCAAAGACCGCTCTGTCCGTGCTGTTTGAAGATGCGCTTGGAGGGGAGAAGAGCGTTTTCCGCAGTTCCCATGGCGGTTATAGGGCGACCGAAGGAGGCAGGAAGCGGTTTTCCGGCGAGCCGTTGCAAGGCAGGCTTGGGGTCAAAGAGGTCTATATGACTGGGACCACCCTCCATGAAGAGCCAGATAACAGATTTCGCTTTTGCGGGAAAGTGGGTTCCGTGTTGCTTTGTAGAACTATCGGAACGTGCCTCATCCTCCGCGAGAAGCGCGGAGAGTGCTAACGCTCCAAAACCTCCCCCGGCACGACAGATCACTTCACGACGGGAGAGGTTCACAGGAATATGAGGTTGACCCTGTTTCATTGCGTATCGACCCTCCGGCTTAGTCACGACGACCACTCAACAAGCGTAGGATGAACAGAAATAGGTTGACTAGATCAAGATACAGTTCAATGGCTCCAACGATAGCTTGCCCCGGCTGGAGTCGATTCATGATCATGGAGGTGTCATAGAGGACATAGCCACTAAAGATCATTACCCCACATAGACTGTAGAGGACCGATAGCCCCGACACAGGGAAGAAGGCGAGCATAATACCGGATATCAGGAGTCCGATCAGCCCTACGAATAGCACTCCACCCATAAAGCTAAAGTCTTTGCGTGAGATGAAGACGTAGAGGGTGAGGAAACCAAAAACGCCTAGCGTGATCGCCGCCGCCGTCATAGGAAGACCGGGCGCGCTTCTGCTGAGCATGAGCAGGCGTGGACCCAATACCGCCCCCAAAAGTGCCGCGAAAATGGCAAATATGAACAGGTTTATGCCCGTGGTTCGGCGCGTGAAGCTCAAGATGAGCATGCAAACAATCTCACCAATGATCAGCATCGGATACATATCGACGATCAGTGGGAGCATCGTCTCCTGTGTGCAGAAGAACCCCGAAAAGACGGTGAGCACGAGTGACCCAAATAGCAGCCCGTACACTTGGCGAATGAAGGCTGCGCGTACAAAGGGGTTCGCTTGCGCTACAAAAGTTTGATGTTGTGTATGCGAAATACCGTGGTTCATACTCTCTCCTCCAAAAAGGGATATAGGTAGGCTCTCAAAAGTACAGGTTACAGTAACTTCATTGTATCACGAATCGTCACACAAATACTAGAGGGTAAAAGGCGAGTTCTGTGTGGAGGCTTGGCGTTGCAATTCTGGGCAGAATGCGCTACCATAGGGAGGAACTTTGAGAAAGGAATCGCTGTTTTGTCTACATTATCTGCTCAAGAGCAACTGCGCTTGCTCACCTTCAATATTCGATATGCAAACCCCCATGATGGAGTGAATTACTGGGAGCACCGTAAGGAGCGAACCTACAAGGTGATTCGTGCTTTCAATCCCGACATTTTTGGCGTTCAGGAGGCTCTGGACGAACAGAACCGAGATTTGGGGGAGGCTTTCTCTGAATATGGTAGGCTTGGGGTGGGGCGCGATGATGGAGACTCACTAGGAGAGCACTGTTCCATCTTTTATAGAAAATCACGCTTTGAGGTGATTACGAACAGCACTTTCTGGTTTTCTGATACACCCGACACTATCGCTTCGAAGCACTTCGGTAACCGCCTTACTCGCATCTGCACTTGGGCGCATTTTCGCGATATTGCGACACAGATTTCCTTCTTTCTCTATAATCTGCACATCGACCACGAATCACAGCCCTCGCGTGAAAAGAGCATTTTGTGTTTGCTAGAGCAAATTGGTCGGCGCGGGACGAAAGACCCTGTGTTCGTGATGGGCGACTTTAACGCCGAAGAACAGAATCCCGCAGTCCTTCTCATTCAATCTCAAAATGATGTACCCTTGCGGGATACCTTCCGTGTGATGAATCCAGACGCTGAGGCGGTTGCTACATTTCATGGCTACACGGGTGTGCTTGAAGGCGATAAGATCGATTACATCTTCGCTGCCCCCAATTTTGAAATCGTGGAGTCGTCTATCATTCGCACTTGCTTTGATGAGTTCTATCCTTCGGATCACTTTCCTGTGTCGCTTGTGGGGTATTTTGCCCCGCAGAGTAATGGAGTTTAATCGCGCCCAAAAAGGGGCAGAGAGCAACAAGCTCCCTGCCCCTTTACGTTGTTTCTTGGCAAGCTAGGAGTGAAGACTAGAAGCCTCCACCGCTTCCAAACCCAGAGCCTCTACCCAAAACTTGGTTGTACAGAAACGCGCCTTGCGACACGAGGTTCAGCACACGGAAGATGTCCCAAGGTGCAGAAGAGGGGGGCGTGCCGGGCTGTATCCAGATACTATCTCCAGGCAATATCGCGATGTCTGTCTTCTTGCCTCTCTGAATCTGCTCGAAGTTGAACTTGATGATCTTGGTTTTGCTGGGATCACCATCCTCTGCCATGTGTCGGAAGACAACTCCCTCTTTCATTTTGGCATAGGGAATGGGACCGCCGTTCTCCATTAACGCTTGTGTTAGGGTGATGGGTCTTTCGTAGGGAAAGCGTCCCGTTTTCGCAATGCCACCACTCACAAAGTAGTAGGTGAGGGGAGAGAAGCGTCCCACGATAATGACATCGTTCGGCTCGATCTCTACATTGTTTGTTCCATCGCCACCATCAATAGAATCGAGGTCTATGAGCAGAGGCTTTCCACCTATACGCCGAATTTGAACGCGCTTTCGGTCTGCACTGGGTGTGGTTCCGCCCGCTTGGCTAATCGCTTCAACAATGGTCATTCTTGGCGTCGTGCGATAGTGAAGCTTCTCTTGCGGGCGCAAGACCTCTCCGCTTACCACTACGATATTGCCAGATTGCTCTCCAGAGCGTATGACTGGGACATAAATCCTATCCCCATCCTGAAGGGGAGGATTCAGTGCATCATCTGCCGGTGTATCCGTTCGTGCCTTTAGGTATTCAGCGAGGTTGACCGTTTTAGTCGTTCTCTTGCCCTCTTTGTCCTTGCGTGTGAGCAAAACGCGAGAGAGATCGGCAAGCTCTGTCCATTGTGCTGCCGAAAGAGCATCAAGAAGAGAGGTGTCGTTATTGATGATCACGGGACCAATGGTGCGGAGTGCGTTTGCGGGTGCACTGATGAAGATTGTGGGACGTGGCACGGCACGAATGCTTGTCGTTACCTGTGGGTTTTTGATGTAGGGCTTGAGAGCTTTGGCGATCTCATCTGCTGCCATGCGTGGCGTCAGACCGCGTACTAGGACAGGAACCTTGATTCCCTGATACGAGATCACGATATTGCCGCCCTGATCGACTATATAGGTGTCGCTCGGTTCCGTCTCTCCTGCCACACTCACCTGAATTTGGAAGCCCACCTTGAAAGGCTGGTTCTGTTCGATGACATTATCACCCAAAGAAAGGGGACCCGTGCGCTCAGGCGTGGTGGGGCGTGTCTCCTCCCGTTTTGGTGGCTCTTGGGAGTAGACAGGGGTGAGACTTCCGAGAAGTGTAGCACCGATTACCAAGAGGCGCCACACTCGTGTTGCGTCTGGGCGAGCGAATGCGCTCCATCTATCCATACTATTTCTGCTCCTTTGTTCTTGCGCGGGGCAACTGCGTTCCAAGACTCAAACTATATTTTATTGTATCACACTTAACGCCCCGTTTTCGTACCAGTTTCGCTTGACGAATGGAGGCTATTTCTGTATAATCGTTCACAACGTCCTACTTCTCATTTCGAATGTGGGGCAAAATCGGTGGGGAGAATCCGAATCCGCCTCTCCTCCGTCCTTATCATCTAGGAGAATTTTGAAACGATGGGTACTGTCTCCCTACACGCCGTGTGGGATAAATGTGTGAACCGCCTGAAGGATAAGATCAATAGCCGCTCCTTTTGGGAAGCCATCGAAGCCACCAAGGCGGTCGCGGTGGATGGCGACAATTTGATTATCGGCTTGGAACTTGAAAAAGTTAACTACATTGGCGTAATAAATCAAGGCGCATACCAACATACGATTGGCATAACCATTCGTGAGGTTTTTGGGCGCGAGTTTACGCTACGAGTCATTGAAGGCATTACGCTGGCTGACTGGAAAACTGCAAAGGATCGCGATACAAAACTTGCGGAGCGTCGTGCTACTGCCGCCGCGCAGCCCCAAGCTGTTCGCCCTGAAACGACTACCTATTCGGCGGATTGGGAGGGTATTTATGAGAATATCACCACGATCTTCCAGCAGACGCCTAACCGTAACCTGCCCCAAGGCAAGGCACGCTTCGCCAGTGAGGCTCTCTATGCCCTCGCACAAGCCATGGGAACGCTCTACCCAGATACTCCCGATGATGCCACCGAGAGAAGCCTCTCCCGTGTCCTTGAGCGCATCTCCTTGAGTGCTGATATGCCTGTGGTAATGATAGCTTTTGAGCTGGATCGCCTACGTGCCTATCTCAAGGTGCAAAGCTCTTAATCACTGCTTGCTATTAGAACGAAAATACACAAACCTCCCCACACCGAATGCGATGTGGGGAGGTTTGCTTTGATAGTGTGGTATGGCTTGACTACAAGCCCATGCAAGTAGTTGCGTACATCCTCACGTCTACTATTCAGTGATAGCAAAGAGCTTGTTGGCGTTTTCAATGAGAATTCGTTGGAGATTGGTATTCGAAAGCCCCGCTTCAGCTAAAAGCCCCATAGTTGCGACGGGGTCTTGATGAGGTGCACCGCTACCAAACAAGATACGGTGTGCGCCGAGTGTGTTGACTGCGCTCGGAATCTTGGCGTTGTCTAGCTCGCCAGAGACCTCAAGCATCACATTCGTTGCCTGATGCGCGGCTGCAACGGCGTTCTGCCAATCCTTGCCCCCCATACCCAAAAACACAAAACGGTGCATACTATACTGCTTCGCGAGAGTGTGAGCGACCTCTACACACGCCGCATTGGGGGTATAAATAAAGATAGGCTTTTGGTAACGTCGGCATGCGTTCAGAATATCATCTGCTATCAAGGGGTGAAGTGGAGCCTCTGGATCACTTCCCACGACAAGCGTACCCACAAACTTACTATTGCCAAGCAGCTCCTTAATCGCTTGAACCGAGGAATCGACTCGACCTGTATGGGCTGTGATGCCTGCATACAGAGTGGGTTGCGATTCGATCATGGTCTTCAGAACGCGGTTGCCAGAAAGCGGATCGACACGCCCTGCCCGAGTCGAGAAGAGCACCGCTCTGGTGATGCCACGTGGTTGAAGTGCCTGCCAAATCTGGTCTGCCGTCTGATTAATGCCCGGAATGGAGTAGCCTTCTAGGTAGGCGTGAGTATCGAAAATAGGCATAGCTTTTACAAAACCTCCCTGATTCTATTGGGCAAGGATACGCCGGGCATTCGCGCCCAAAACCTGTTTGCGAGCTTCGGGAGTTATCCCTGAAAACTCTAGCATCTTTACCGCCGTGGTGGTGGGTTGATAGGGGATACCTGTTCCAAGAAGCACTCTTTCCGCACCAATAGCATCCACTACTGCCTTAATGGCTCCAATCCCGTTCAGTTGGCTCGTCTCCACATACAGATTTGAGCGGGATTTCAGCACGGCTACCAGCTCTGCAATATGTTTTGTGCCCACATTTGTCAAGACAATGGGAGCTGTGTAGTTGGCAAGTGCATTTGCAAACGTCGAAATCTCTCCACGCTCAACAACTTGAAGCATCAACGGCAAAGCCAGACCACTGAGGTCATTTACCAATGTCCGAAAGGGTGCAAAGTCGGCAGAATACTGATGCGCGGTGGGGAAGAGGCGAATAAGACGAAACCCCTCTGACTTCAGCCCGCTCAGATACTCTTTGTTGCCAAGATAGAGAGTTGGGTTAAGCACACCAACTGGTATCAGTTCTGAATGGTCACTACACGCCGCGCGGGTCGCTGCGTTGCCAATGAGCGGATCGAGAAACAGTCCTAGTGTCGAATAGGTACATGCGGTTTGAACTTTGTTTGTTCTCATCGCGAAGAGGAGTGTGTCGATACCGAGATCGGCGTTTGCCAACGGGTAAGGACCAAAGAGGGTATTGATATCGAGAATATCTTCCATAAAAACCTCTTTCATAAAAAGACCCTCCCCAAAACCAAAATAGTGGGTGCTTGGCATGGAGGTGAAAACCTTCTACCAATTGGGGAGGCGTTACTTGTTATAGGGAAACAGCGGTTGAACTCTGTTCTATACGCTTAGAGACGGTGCGAAGCCGGTCGAGAGTGCGATCCTTACCGAGTGCCTCTAGCGTCTCGAAAAGACCGGGTCCCACCGTGCGCCCTGTGGTCGCCACACGAGTAGGATGGACGACCTCTGCGAACTTCACCCCCAATGTCTCGGTAACGGCGCGGGTCGCCTGCTCCAGTGAAGCACTATTCCATACGGGAAGTGCATCAAAAGCTACGATTTCCTGCTCTAAAAGTGCCTGAATGTGCGAAACTGTCAGCCACTTAGAGACCGCCTTCTCATCGTAGCCTTGAGGGAAATTCAACTCTTCGAAGAAGAAGCCGACGAGATCGACTACTTCTGAGAGAGTCTTCATCCGCTCCTGCTCTAGGGGAATAATTCGACGTGCGTAGCCGATCTCCTCCGTAGTGGGCGGATTTGATAGGAGACCTGCGCGAATGAGGTAGGGAATGCACAACCCGATAATGCGTCCTGGCTCACTCTGGCGAATATAGTAGCCGTTCATCCATTTCAGTTTTTCGTAGTCGAATATAGCAGGATGTTCGGTGATACCGTCTAGAGAAAAACGGTCAATAATCTCATTTACCGAGAGGATTTCGCGGTTTTCCTCGCCTGTAGACCAACCGAGAAGCACAAGAAAATTGACGAGAGCCTCTGGCAGATAGCCTTGCTCTATAAACCAACGAAAATTGGTTGCACCATGTCGTTTTGAGAGCTTTTTGCGATCCGATCCCAAAATAACCGGAAGGTGTGCGATAACGGGAACTTCCCAGCCCAAGACTTCATAGAGATGGATCATCTTTGGCGCACTGCCAAGCCACTCCTCACCGCGCAGTACATGAGTGACACCCATGAGGTGATCGTCTACAGTGGCGGCAAGGAAATAGGTGGGAAAACCGTCGCTCTTCAGCAGTACCTGATCGTCTTGTAGCCGGTACTCGTTGGTAATGTCGCCTCGAATGGGATCGTTTAGGTGGCATGTGCCCTCAAGAGGCATTTTTAGGCGAACGACAAACGGGAGACCTTCCGCTGTGTAGCGTTCCATATCTGAAGGGGGAAGGTTGCGACAACGGCGGTCATAGCCGGAAGGGACGCCGCGCTCCTGTTGTTCTTGACGCATTTTCTCCAGCCGCTCTTTCGTGCAGAAGCACTTGTAAGCGTGACCGGAATCAAGCAGTCGGTCTATCACCAAATGGTATTTTGGAAGTCTTTGGCTCTGAACATAGGGGGCATCGCTTCCGCCCGTCACCCACCACGCATCGGGCAAAATGCCAAGGTAACGCATACTCTCTTCTATGTCTGCGATACTTTCGGGGGCATATCGTTCGGGGCTACGATCCGTATCCTCTAGGCGAACAAGGAAAGACCCTCCTTCGCGCTTTGCAAGCAACCAATCGTAGATAGCGGTACGCAGGTTTCCAACATGGGGAGAACCGGTGGGGCTAGGCGCGTAGCGCACTTTGACAACCATTTTCTGGCTCCTGATCTCTTTCATGAACGACCCCCTAGTGAGAGAATCCCCTCTCCCGCAAATCGCGGGAGAAGGGTTTCAAAAAACAAACACGGAGGATCGTGCGTCTCTGATTTAGCGGTTAAGATACTTTCGCTTGCTCTTATCGAAGCCTTGCGAGAGTTTCTTCGAGTCGTAGACCCATGCTCCACCCCGCTGGAAGAAGCAGTGGTATGCAGAGAGTATGGATGCCAACAGATGTCTGCGGGTGCGTCTCACGATGTTCACTTCGGTGAGAAGGGTGAGGAACTCAAGTCCTTTGCGCGAATGCTCCATGATCTCACGCACGATCTCGAATGTGGCGATCTGCTCATCTTCGGCGCGTTGGCTCAAGGCAAGAAGCTCATTGATTCGGTTTCGGCTGACAAACATTGTGGCTTCGCTCTCGTCGTTGTAGCTGACGATATAGCGATCTGATGCCTGTCTTTCAAGAGTAAACACGGCTCCAGAATCGATGGGAATCGCTTGGAACCAGTCGTACAAGCCATAGAGTAGGCGTGTCTCATTGTTCACCCACACACCTATTCGCTGTGAAGAGGGCAGAATAAACTCTACTTCAAGAATCCCTGGTTCCGTGGGGAAGAAGCCGTTCGGGAACTGGCAAAGAGGTAGGGTTCCGATCTGTTTGTGGTGATACTTGATGATGGTGCGTGCATTTGCGGGAGGGTTGACAGCCGCGTCCGAACTCTCTTCGTCATCCCAGACATCTTGCGCCAAGGGGTTCAGTATCTCTCGCTCCAAGCCTCCATCAAACCCTTCGGTCTCTAGGAGCAAGTCAAGCGGGTTACCCTCAAGGTCGGTGTAGTTCGTTTCAGGGAATTGGAACAGCCCTGGAACGCTAAAGATATAGGCAGGCAGGGTTCCTTGCGGACGGAAGCGATCCCCACCAAGATAGACCAGACGGTCGTCATTGGATAGGGTCTCAACCACGATCTCAAGGTCGCTGGCATACGTCACGTAGTCAGGAAGAATCTCGAAGGTGTCTTCCAAGAGCCGATGTGCCAAGGTCGTGCCGTCGTTCTCTTGAATCGTTTCGACAAGCTGTTCTAGGTCCTCTTCACTAATCACAAGTGGCTGAGCAGACTCTTGTGCCTCTGCCTCAAGAGAATCGCTCACCTCTTGCTCTGCGATCTCGGCAAAGTAGGTGAGGAGGTTTTCGGCTTGCGTGGGGCTAATCCAAGTTCCATCTAGGAGAGGAACTGCGCCACTATTGACCAGTGCTTGAAAAAACGCACGTCCGTCAAATGCGTCGGGGTTACGCTTGTAGGCAAGGAATTGGATCACCTTTGCGCTGAGTGGCTTTCCTACGGTGTCGAGTAGGGCATTGATGCTTTCCAAGGAGTCTGCGCCGAGGCGGACTTCGTTAGCGGCGTCCACGTAGGGGTAGACACTGTCATCATCGAGGAAGTTCTCAAAAAGAACCTCATCCTCGCCAGAGTAGGGTATTTGAAGATCGGTGATCAGAAGCCAACTGACGGGTGCTACGAGATCATCGGTGACGATAAAATAGCTCTTGTCTTGTTCTGTAAGGCGGTTGAGCATGTCCTCATAGACGAAGCGTGGGCGCGTGTAGACGGCTTCCAACTCGCTAGCAAGGTGTCTGCTGCTCATGGGTTGCCCGAAGGCATTCAGGGTTCGTCGTACAATATTGTCGAAAGTGTTGGTCGTGTCGAGATAGCGTGTCCAGAGTGTCCACTTGCGATCAAGGGCAGTGAATTGGGACGAGGTGACGAGAATAACCCGTGCCAATCGAACGTCAAATTCTGTGTGTGCGATGGCGCGTGCGACTTCGGAGGCTTTTAAGGGCTCCTCCGCCTCGATAAGGGCTTTGTAGACCAAAGTCTCAGCGTAGAGGGTCGCGATCTCTTTTTGGGTAAGCGTTTCGGATGGCGAAAGGGTTGTAGGTGTCACACTACTCCTCCTAATAGATTCCTAAAAATAACCCTGCTATTATACTCGAAAAGAGGAAGAATTGAAACCGTTCCTGAAAACTTGATCCGTTGGAGGCGATGAAACGTTTGGCTTTGCCCTCAAAAAAGGCATTACGGCTCTCGTTTGCAGAGCCTAATCGCAATGCGTGGCACTTACTGATGTGAAATTGGGCTACCTCAAATGAGAAAGGTGCTCGCTCGATAGTCGAGTGAATGCAATCGGATAATTGAATGTTTTCCGCAGGAGTTCGCTTGCTGAATACGGAATACGCTTTCAAACACAAGGTTCTCTAGAGGAGGGAATTCATATGCCTCACACTCACGAAAATGCGCGACGCACGTTCTTAAAACAATTCGCTAGCTCCTGCTTCCTCTGGAGTGGTGGGAATGGAGAGATCGCGATGCCACAAACTGCCGTAAAGTTACGCACTCTCGGCACTGGACCGCACCTTTTTCTGGATTCCTACTTGATCGCAGAGCAGAGTCACCTTCAGAGAGAGCTTGTCCTCCCGAAACGCCTGCCACTGCCCGTTATCACGGGACTAGAGGATAAGTGCTTTCAGCCGTATGTTACAGTCATTCAGGATGCACATGCGAAACGCTTTCGGATCTGGTACGGCGTTCCTGAAAATGCAAGCCAGAGCCACCTCGCAACAATGGAATCATCGGATGGGATCCACTGGGAGCGTCCCCATCGCATTTTGAAAGACCCCAGTGCGATACAGTTCGGGGCTAGCATCCTTGATGAAGGGGCAAAATACCCGCATCCAGAACAACGATACAAATACGCATGGTGGCACAATGGCGGATTGCAAATTGCCGTCTCTCCCGATGGGCTAAGCTGGACGAAACTCGCAACAGATCCCGTTTTGAAGCATAATCACGACATTAATAACCTCTACTATGATCCGATCCGCAAGCGTTATGTCGCTAATGTCTCAATGTACTTGGCAGACAAGGCATGGAGCGGGCAACGGAGAGTGACCTATCAGAGTGAAAGCTCGGACCTTTTGCACTGGTCTACCCCGCATCGTATCGTTGCGCCAGACGGGCAGGACGAAGGAGAAACTCAGTTCTACTGCATGGGGGGCGTATTGGCAAGGGGTGAGCTACTTATCGGCATGGCGCGGGTGCTGCGTGATGATTTGCCCGCCGAACCAGGAGGGCAAATCGCAGGATTGGGCTATACCACGTTGACCTGGAGCCATGATGGAGAGAACTGGACACGGGACAAAACCCCTTTTATTGATAGGAATGTGCTACCGGGCACATGGGATCGTGCCATGTCTTGGGTCGATTGCCAACTGCCTGTAGGTGACGAACTCTATCTCTACTATGGGGGATACAAACGCGGACATAAAGTCGAGCGTTTCACAGAGCGGCAGATCGGGCTGGCGCGTACCCCAATAGACCGTTACGTAGCACAGAGCGCAGGTAAAGAGACAGGTACGCTGCTGACCCATCCACTTCGTTTTGCAGGCAAGCACCTTATGGTCAACGCAAATGTGACTGGTGCGCTTCAGATCGCCGTTCTTGATGCCGAGGGAGGCACACTTCCTGGCTATGAGAGCAAGGACTGCGTTCCCATCAGAGGAGACTCGGTTCGTCATTCTGTTCGCTGGAAGAAGGCAGGAGTATCTCTGGACGGGAAACCTGTTCGCTTGCAGTTTACGCTCACAAATGCTCACCTGTTTGCCTTCGAGTTTTCCAAGAGGTGAGGTCGGCGAGCTTCTGGACAGGTTAGTCATATCGTGTTTTATTGTTAAGTTTTGCGTAGCCTCCTACTAGAGATAATACTGGTGGTCGCCATAATAGAGTATCTATTTCACGCACGCATTGTGATCGAGAGTGGCATTTTATTTTAAGGACGTACCGCAAAATGGGAGTGGCAAAACCGATTATCGCTGAAGTTGTCTTTCCGGCAAGTTTGGTGCGATGCGCGGGCTACATTGTCTATCTGGATTCGTCCACCATTTCGGTTCGAGTGGTGGATGCACCCAGTATCCTAAGCAATACTGCGAAGGGTGAGGAGGGCAACATCTCCTTTTCTGTAAAGGGGTTTTTGCACGTTGTCCATGCGCAATTTGTATGTTTCGATGACGAAGTCGTCAACTGTGTGCTCTCTTTTCTGGAGTATGGCTTCCAGCAGAGAAAGGCGAGACGCGTGCCTATCACCGTTCGCACCTCTTGGCGCGTTACACACAGCAATAATATTCACTCCGCATGGTTCGATGGTGTCACAGAAGACTTGAGCGTTACGGGAATGCTCTTGAATGTCCCTCAGCCAAGCGATGTGCCGTATCAGATAGAAGCCCTGTTAAACCTAAGTATGGATGTCTATTCGCTTCCTGGCGACCGTGTGCTAGACCCTGGCAAGCCTCGTGCCACCCTGCCAGAGTTTCAAGAAATTCGTGTGCGTGGAAGAGTCAAACATGCCAAGCCCCTTCCATTCGGAAAAGTGGGCTTGGGTATATTCTTTACCAGAATCGCCGATCTAGATAAGCTTCGTCTGCTCCGGTTTCTTGCTGACCGCACAGAGGAGATAGAAGCAAACGAGAGGGTTGCTTAGCCCGAAAGAGAGGATTGTTGTGCAACAAAGCCACGTCGCCGAATTCCGCTTTCCCGAATGCGGTTTTGAGATAACGGGAAAAATCGCGCAAATGGACATGAAGCAATTGACCGTTTGCTTCTCTAGCGCACCCACTATTGGCGAGCGCATGAAGATACCAACACGGGTAGATGTCTACTTCATGGTTCAGGGCATACTTCGTGTGCTTGGCACTCAGCTCCAAACGATACAGGGGCAGGTAGCAAAACTGACTATTTGTGAACCTGTGCGCCAGCTTCATATTCGCAAAGATGAGAGGTATCCTGTGAAGTCCGGTCTCGAATTTCGTGCTTCAAGAGGTAATAGTTATGCGCCTATCTGGCACAAAGCGGAGATGATAGACTTAAGCTTGGGCGGACTCTGCTTCGATCTGCCCTTGCACATGGACACTCCTTTTCGGCTTGAGGTTGCCTTTAACCTCACCGATATGTGGATGCAGACCATATGGCAAAGAGACCTCACAAATCGAAACCTCAAAGAGATGGACTTGAGTGAGGAGATGAAGCCTTTTCGTTTTCAGGGAAAGGTGTGCCATGAGCGTAAAACGGAAAATGGGAAGAATCGTCTCGGCATTCAGTTTGTCGCAATGGCTCCTGAGGAAAAGATACGCATGGCACGCATACTTAACGACATCTTTGGAGAGTAGTCCTTTTCCATTTCAAGTAGCAAAAAGCCCCGCAAACGCGGGGCTTTTTGCTATGAATACTCCTTGTCAGCCTACTACCAACGTTCCACAATCTCCCACTTACGCGCATTGAAATAGGCATAACCAGAGAGAAAGATGAGCAGGGATATCACGGTAGCACCGCCAAAATGAATCCAGTTCATCTGAAGGGGTTCTCCAACCATATGAAAGGAGCCACGCGGTAGTGCTTCTAACATGGTCTTCCGATAGGCATCAATGATCGCGGAGATCGGGTTCATCATATAAATATCGAACAACCATGCACGATTCTTGAATTGGGTGGAGTATCGTATCACATCGGCAGGAATCAGCACGGGGAGCACAAACATGAGCAGATTCATCAGAGTCTGGACAATGAATCGGACATCCTCATAGAAGAGGCTAAGGATAGAAACCCAGAGGCAAAGCCCAGATACCAAGAGTACCAATACCAATGTTATGACGGGAAACATCAGCAAGGTAGGCAGGAAGGGAGAGCCAAACCCAATAAAGCGCATCAACCCAAAAAAGACAATAAAATAGACTGCCCAGCCCAAGAGAAGGTGGACAAAAGTGCTGAAGGCACTGCATAATGGAAACACTTCGCGAGGCAGATAGACCTTTTTGAGTATCGGATAGTTGACGCGTAATGTCTGCCCCGAATCGAGTAATGCGGTGTTGAAGTAAGTCCACGGAATCAGCCCACAGAGCAGGTAAGCCGAGTAGTTTTCCGCAGGGAGGTTTGCCGCATTCTTGATGAAGAAGGTAAATACCAAGACTTGAAGGCAAACGGGGACGATGGACCAGAGAAAGCCAAAGGCAGAGCCTTTATAGCGGACTTTGAGTTCTCGCGCTACTAGTTGCCAAAGGAGATCCCGAAACCGCCAAAGTTCAACGAATTGTGCATACATGGGGTGGTATACGGAACCGTTATTCTTCTTTGTTCCCAGAAGTGTGCGATTCGGTATCTTCTGGACGGGCGGGCTCAAGGAGGTCTAGAAGTGCGGCGCGTGCAATAAGCACTTTGCGCTTACCAGCGATACGAAATGCTGGAAGGCGACCTTGTCGAATATAGGAACGGATACTCGACTGACTTACCTGCAAATACTCTGCCGCTTGTTCCACGGTGAGTAGGTCTCTGGATTCAAACTCCATTCAAAAACCCTCTTTTCGATAGGTATTTGGTGGTCAACATCCTGCGCCACAAGCAAAAATGGCGATGTTGCAACCGCAAAGAGCGCGAATGACTCGCAAATACGGTAGAGTATACAAAATGACGGCAGGTAGTGTCAATATCTTTCAGGATGTTTTGATTAGGTTATGAAGCAGAATCTACTGGTTTTTACTCTTTTTTTGATTATTGGGGTGACATTACGCGCTGAACCCTCGCAGACGCAGGGAGACGGCACCCCAAACCCGCGCCAAACTTCAGAGAGCAGGATGGCAGTTGTTACGCCTGCTCTCTTCGAAGTCGCTCCAAAACAGGTCACCGAATGGTTAGAAAACTTTCAAAAAGAGAAGAGGCGTAAACCGACGGATAAGGAGCCAAATCGGAAGCAGAAATTTGACAGACTACAACAGGGAAAGCGCGAACCTATAGACCGAGAACCACCTTCTTCCGACGCGTTTTTGCTCCAGTTTGCCTACCGCATTTTTCCACGCGTGCTTGAATCGCGTCTCAAAGTGAACAGGAGTGGGAGTATTGTCTCGACAGACTTGCTTCTGGCGGCAATTCATCGCTTGAAACTTACGCGTGAGCAGTGCTTTACGGTCAAGGGAGCAAAGCTGATCTCCAAAGAGCTGGGTTTTGCACAGATACTCCTTGTTAATAATGCCAAATATACGATTAAAGATGGCACAGACCGTGTCCTCACCTTTCGTGCCGAACTGCGTGAGTTGAGTTTTGACGGAATGGAGCAGGGAGAGGCACACTTTACGGAGGGATTTAGCCCACTTTGTGGGGTTGGAATAGCCGGACGGAGTGTCCTCTCTGGTGTTTTTAATCGCAGCCCACTTGCCCTGCTTACAAATGCAGTAGCCCAATCTGCCAATCGTTTGGAGCACACGCTTCGGGTGGGAGAGGTGATGCCTCTCTTGGAACCAGAGACCAAGATTGCACTTTTCCCTATCCTTGCCCCCACGACGGCAGATAGGCTCCTCTTTAGCACCGAAGGCAGAATACTGCGACCAAAATCGCTACAAGGACTTCCTGCCGATGTCTCCTTACTTTTTCATCCGAATCTCCTGCCGCTCACTTCCGCTTCCACTCTAAACGCCGGAGTGGTACAGCGGAGGCTGAACTCTGCGAATATGGCACTAGAGAATCTTTGGAACCAAGCAGGAGGTTTGCCTATAAAAGTCGTACAAGAGATTGGCAAAGGGCTGAAAGTGGATTATATGCTATTAGCACGCATCACCCACCTTGAAGTTGCGGGCAGTCTGCCCAAAGACACAAACGCGATACCTGTGGCACTTCAACAAGGAGAAGCCGCCAAGGAGATCGTCTTTCAGGTCAATGCCGAAGCGAGGGGCTTGCTTGTGCGCGTCAAAGATGGCGCAGTACTATGGCAAGATAACGGCGAATCCCGGTTTGCACTCCACGCGGACCAGATACGCACTACCCGAAGACTCACTGAGCGAGATATGGTGCAGAGTACAACCCGTTTTGCGCTTTTGAGACTTGAGCAGAGCCTGTTTCGCTATTTTGCTGTGTTCGAAAACTAGGAGCGAACCTATAATGGGCAACTATGCGCCCTCAAACAGCCGACAGGATCGGCACTACCTCCACCAACCGCAGCAGTGATGCTGCTCTCTCCGAAAGCGCACGCGACGTCTTCGGAGAACTATTCGTCGCTGTTTTCTGTTCCCAATGGGGCGACCCAAATGGTAACTATTGAGTACCAGTTTGGGGCTGGAAGGAGTACCTACCAATGCAGAAATGGCACTACAAAATGCTAACAATTCGAGACTTGGCACTGAGCGATTCAAAGCTCAATGCGGAAGGCGAACGGGGATGGGAACTGGTCTCCATGATCAGTCACGATGGGCACACGGCACGTGCCTTTTTCAAGATGGGCTATGAAGGTGAGCCGCCCGTGGTGGCAGAACCGAGCCATATGCCTGAACCGAGCATGCATCACTAATTCTACAAAAGAGGGGAGGGGAAACCCGCGCTAAGCGGCTCTCCTTTCCCTCCAAAAAGGGTATTATGCCCAACTACTCTGTTACCGCACTTGTCATACATAAAACGGTTCTTGGTGAAAGTGACCTCATTCTCACTCTCTTTACAAAAGAGGAGGGCAAACTCTCTGTTGTTGCCAAAGGGGCACGCAAACCGACGAGTAGGTTCTGTGGAGCCTCCGAACTCTTCACACTCTCCCGACAACTCCTCGCGACAGGTAAATCGCTCGATATTCTCAACCAGAGCGAGATACTCAACACGTTTACCCATCTCCGTTTCGATCTGGATCGTCTTGCACGCGCCACCTACTTCTGTGAACTGCTTGACAGGCTGACCCTTGAGCGTGATCCATTTAACGCCGAAGAGCTGTTTGAACTCACTACTGCCGCCCTCTCCCTGCTCCAGAGCCAAGAAGCAGACCCCGACATTGTCACCCACGCCTACGAACTCCGATTGCTTTCTGCCCAAGGTTACGCGCCTGTACTGAACCATTGTGTTCGCTGTGGGAACGAATTAGTGCGCGGACAAGCCGGATTTAGCCCGTCTTTAGGGGGAACCCTTTGTGCCCAAGACCGTTATCGTGCAGAGGATGCAGTCAGCCTCTCCGCCGATGCCGTGGTAATACTACAAACTCTTGCAGAAGCCGGTACAGACGAGTGGTTAGCCCTCAAGCCAACCTACAAAGTTGCAAATGAGATAGCGCGTGCTTTGCGGTGGTATATTCGTACTCGTGCGGATAGAGAGCTGAAAAGCGCGGATTTCCTCGATCAGCTCCGTGCGAACCGCTAATACGGATATAGGTTTTTTTGAGAAGATTTGGCACAACGTCAGCCAATAATAGCATCTAAGCTAGGAGCATGAACCACTGCCAACAGTGTTTTGGGGTCTTTAACTTCCACAAAGAGCCGAATTGGCAGGTCTCGAATTACGTCCAAGAGCTGTGCTTGATGTTCTTCCGAAAAACCGCGTAGACCGTCCAGTGTGACTGTGCCTTCTTCTATCAGTTCGGCGTAGCCATATATTGCTAGCCCCCAACCGTGTGCAAGTTGCAAGTCGGTATACAAAACGATCTGGTCATGGAGTGGGACCGTCCGCGAAAATGCCTCCTCGTAAACCGCAAACGAAACCTCTAGTACATCCTCATTTGCATCATACAATATCTCAAATGATGGCATAGAACCCTCTCCTCTCCCTATTTTGCAGAATTTGCTCTTTGTATCCTTACCAAGATACCTACTCTCCACGAAAGAGTCATAGGAGCCAAACTGTAGGCTCTCACATTTTACCCACAAAACGAATTTTGTAGGAGGTGCTTCATGTCTAAAACCAACAAAGGTGCATCCCTTGATTCGGTTGCCCGTGCCGGGCAGCCGCTTCGCGCTTTGCGAACCCTCTATTCAAGCGATTTCGCGCCTGTTATTGACAAAGGAGACCCGTTTGTACAACAAGAAAGAGCATCGTGTCCGCCGGGGTAGTGCGCCAGAATGGTTTCAATGCACCCATTGCGGACAGCCTGTAGTTCCTGAAACCTATGGAACAGAACACCGTAACCACTGCCCGTGGTGCCTTTGGAGCCGTCATTTGGACGACGAACCGGGGGATCGTGCCGCAGATTGTGGCGGGGGGATGGAGCCTATCGCCGTTTGGGTACGGCAAGGAGGAGAGTGGGCGATTGTCCACCGTTGTAAACGTTGTGGGGTGCTTCACTCGAATCGGATCGCGGGAGATGATAACGAAATTCTCTTGCTATCCTTCGCTTTAAGACCGCTCTCTCAACCCGCATTTCCTCTGGATCGTCTCCACCCAAGCGAACCCCCTTCACAAAAAGAAGCCTAGCAGAGAGGGAGGGCGGGAGTTTTCACTCCCGCCCTCCCTAGTTTTTTGCCACAGACTCAAAGCCCCTTCGAGGCGGTACATCTTATTTTTTGATGCTCACCTGGAGTGCGTAAAGGTCTATGACATCCACTTTTGTCGCCTCGATCTCGCGAAGAACTATGCGAGCAAGGTCTTCTGGAACGATCTTGTTCTGTATTGTTCTCGTACTCCAAGGGGAGTGTGTCAACACAAAGCACAGATAGAAATCCCCTCCACCTTCCCACTTGTATTGGATGGGTTGGTTTTTGTTTTTCAGGTACGCTGCTGAGGGAACTAGAAGCAGGGTATCTGCTCGAATCTCACCCTTCTTGTCGTACTCATTCGGCAAGATGGATCGTACCTCGCCAGAGGGAGTACTGTACAGAATCGTGAGATAGCCATCTACTTTTGCCTCCACCCCGATACGGCGGTGATCGTTCCTCTGATAAAGCGCGGGGGAGCGGTTCAAGAAGATGTCCATTAGCGTTGTGCGTGCCGCCAGAAATTCTGGACGTGTGCCCCGTTCGTCCTTTACCTCTTTCGTCATGCGACCCTGTACTATCCACTCTGGTGGAACTCCATTGCGTAACGCCTTTTGATACTCTTGAAGGCGATTTGTGTTCTCTGGCGACAGAGGATAACCAAGAATTGCTTTCTCTATCACGGCTGGGGACTCTATAATCTTGCGCTGGTCGTATCCCGCCTTCACCGCGTGGAGGAAGCCATACATATCTGCTACCGCGTCCTCATCTGGTGAGTACTTATCCTTAACAGAATCATACGCTAATTGCAAAAGTGGACTGTCGAGCCTCTTTTTTTCTAAGGCAACTTGCAATGTGGTATCAAGAACGACGCGCCTCCGAAATCCACGGAAT
Organism: Chthonomonas calidirosea; assembly: GCA_945878775.1. Classification (GTDB taxonomy): domain Bacteria; phylum Armatimonadota; class Chthonomonadetes; order Chthonomonadales; family Chthonomonadaceae; genus CAIJLM01. Next base: position 14,683 of record CAMCUQ010000010.1, on the reverse strand, counting down.
AAGTGTTCGTGGCGGAAGTGGCTTGCCTCCCGTGCGATCAACCATGCGAGAGCTGCTTCGTCCCTTGCGAGACTCGTCACCACAGATTCGGAGAGTACTACCGCTCCATTCGGAAAGGTACGCACGATAAAACGGGAGGGCTTAACAATGTGGAGATCGATGCTTTGTCCCATCGCCATCTCTAGCTTTGTTTTTACACTCATGGCGGTATCTGGTAAGGGAGTGATCTCGCCTGCCGAATCGATCAAACTCCTATATTGCGGCATGGTTTGCTCTATCACATACTCATCCGCAAGTCTATGGAGACCGATCTTTGGGCTGATATTGGCTCCACCGATCTGTGCCTCTACGCGGTTTGCTAAGAGTGCCGAAATGAGTAATGTAAACGACAATACGTGATAAAATGGAAACTGAAGCTTCATAAAGAGCCTCCAAGCGAGGAATTTTGGAGAGAATCGCATGCAGTATACATCACAAAGTGATTAGTTTCCTGCCTTCCTCGTAGAAATATACGAATGGGGCAGGGCTTTATGGTATCTACGGTGAATATAAAAGGTATCCACATAACCGAACAGGAGCAACCGATTGAAAGAAACACTGGCTGCCCTCTATAGCCTCCAGCAGTTAGACACCGCACTGGACACCATAAAACGCACTATGGCCACCATGGACCCCGGTAAACGGGAACGTGTTGCCTATGATGTCGCGAAACAGGCACACACCGTTGCAGAGCAACACCTCCACTCTGTGCAGGCGAATATTCGTGACACCGAACTCGAACAGAAGTCTGTAGAGACGAAACGCGCTAACGAAGAGAAGCTACTCTATGGTGGAACCGTTAGGAGCCCCAAGGAGCTACAGTCTTTGCAACAAGAGGTCGAGATGCTGGCACGACAACGTGCCACTCTGGACGAAAAGCTTCTGGAGCACATGGAAGCACTTGCAGGGGCTAAACAGGCAGAAGCCGAGACACGTCACGCGCATAAAGCGACCGCTATTGCTCTCAAAGCGAAGCAAGAAGAGTACAAACAAAATGGAGAGGTGCTTACCCAACAAGGGCGTGAACTTTTTGCCCAACGGAAACAGGCACAATCTCCAATACCACCCGACCTGCTCCAGCAATATGAGAAACTACGCTCTGCGAACGGAGGCATAGCCGTTGCTTTCATCATCGATGGTACTATTTGCGATGGCTGTAGAATGAAGATACCGGGTGCGCTCATTACGCAGCTCAAGGAGACATCAAGGCTTCTTCACTGCGATAACTGTCGGCGTATTCTGGTCTATTACAAGGCATAGGGTGTATGGAGAACTGGAAAGCATACGTTGATGGCGCGTCACGCGGTAACCCCGGAGTAGCAGGTATCGGAGTTCTGATCCTCAATGCAGAGGATGAAGTGATGAAGGAGATCGGTGATCCTCTCGGCATAACTACAAATAATATCGCCGAGTACTCTTCGATGGTACGCGCTTTGGAAGAGGCGAGGGGATTGGGGTGTGACCGTCTCGAAGTCTATACGGACAGTGAGCTTATGGCGCACCAGATCAATGGGCGTTATGCGGTTAAGGCTCCCCACCTTGTACCCTATTTTTTGCGTGTGAAGGCTCTCATCAGTCAGTTTGAATTCGTGCAGGTGCAGCATATCCGAAGGCATTTGAACACACGCGCTGACGCTCTTTCAAACATCGGCGCGGACAAAGTGAATGGCAAATAGCAAAGTAGTCGAAACAGTTACTCTCAAAGGGGGCAACTCATGTCAGACAAACAACTGAGCAGACGCAGCCTTATGGCTGGAGCATCTGGTACCGCTCTCAGTGCAATGATAATTCCACGCCATGTTTTGGGTGGTCCACGCTATCAGCCACCGAGTGCAACCGTGAACTTTGCGTTGGTAGGCTGTGGTGGACAAGGTATGGCGGATGCAACCGAGTTAGTTGCTGGTGGGCATAACCTCGTTGCTATGGCAGATGTTGATTTTGGATATGTGGAATCGTCTCTAAAACGACAGGCACGACGGTTTGATGGCAGCCCGAACCCACGAGCGAAGGTCATTCAAGATGCCTATGGAAAGGCGAAGCGTTATGAGGACTTCCGCAAACTATTAGAACAACAAAAAGACATTGATGCGGTGCTCATTGCGACCCCTGATCACACCCACGCGATCATTGCTAAGATGGCGATGGAGATGGGAAAACACGTCTACGTCGAAAAGCCGATGGCTTGGTGCGTGCAAGAGGCACGCGTGTTACGGGAGACAGCACAGCGCACCAAAGTCGTGACGCAAATGGGAAACCAAGGGCACTCTAGCGAGGGTGCGGCTCTCATTGATGAATGGATTCAGGCAGGAGTCATAGGTGCTGTGCGTGAAGTCCATGTTTGGACGAATCGCCCCATCTGGCCCCAAGGCATTTCTCGTCCAGGAAAGACACCGCCTCCGACAGGTAGAACCTTCAATTTTGGTAACGATTGGACTTCCAATAAGCTCAACGCTACGCTTGCCGAAGCCTTGGACGGAGGGCAAAAGCCCCCGATGACGCTGAATTGGGATCTCTTTTTGGGACCTTCTCCAGAGGTTCCATACCACCCCATCTATCATCCATTCAACTGGCGCGGGTGGGTAGATTGGGGAACGGGCGCATTGGGGGATATGGGTGCTCATCTGATAGACCACCCCTATAGTGCCTTGGGGCTAAAGTACCCGACGAGTATTGAGGCGACCTCCACACCCTTTGGCATGGACAGCAAGAACGAGCCTGCGAGCTATCCCATGGCAATGCAGGCGGTCTACCGTTTCCCGGCTAGAGGTGATCAGCCTCCCGTAACGATGCACTGGTATGATGGTGGCATGATGCCTGCACGCCCCGACATGTTGCCGGAAAACATACCTCTTGATCGTGGTGGTGGAGTGCTTATGGTTGGCGAAAAAGGCGTCCTGATGCATGGAACGTATGGGGCAAACCCGCTACTATTTCCTATAGGGCTTCGTGAAGAGGCGCAAAAGGTTCCAAAGACGCACCCACGCCCTGCTGTAGACAATGAGGCTCAAGGCGGCTCAAAACACCGGATTAACTGGGCAAACGCGATCATTGGAAAAGCAAAAGCGACTTGCCCCTTTGAATATGCGGGACCGCTTGTTGAGACCATGCTACTGGGCGTCGCTGCATTGCGCACTGGGCAAGGCAAACGTATCCATTTTGATGGGGAGACAGGAAGAGTTACCAATCTTCCTGAAGAAAGCCCTTTCCTTACCAGAGAATACCGTAAAGGATGGAGCCTCAAGTAATCTCGTCTTCAAGCGAGTGCTTCACAATGGAACATGAACAGGTGAATGGGGGGCTGATCTATTTGGTCAGCCTCCTATTCACCTAGAGAGAGTTATTAGATTCAGGGGAGGAGCATTATTGGCAGGAACTATTATACACACAAGGGAGTCAAGAGGAATCAGAGGGATCGATCTCGAAATCTCTCCATTGTTATAGTATGCGCATCAATAGCAGACCCTGATCTAGAGAAAGAAAACAGATAAATGAGGACTCATCGTGGCTTTACCCTGATAGAATTGCTCGTCGTCATAGCCATAATCGCGATACTCGCCGCGATACTGTTCCCTGTCTTTGCCCAAGTGCGGGAATCGGCACGACAAACCAGTTGTGCCTCGAATCTACGTCAGATCGGGATGGCGTTCACGATGTATTTGCAGGATTATGATGAAAGAATGCCTGATAGACGCGATCTTAAAATCAGTCTGCCCGGAGGTTTCCACCCGTGGGCAGGTTGGCCCCCCTCCGATCCCCGCAGTGGATGGGCAAGTATTGTTCTTGACCCTTATACCAAAAACGATCATATCTGGTCTTGTCCCAGTGTGGCAGGACTAATGGGCGATATACCACAGGTTGCTCAGCAGTTTCGCGACGATCCGAATGCGCCAAAGGCACGCTACTGGTTCTGGCGTTTTGATCGCACGGACGACCCCGTTGCATTAGATGGCTTTTGGGGAAAATCGGTTGAAGGTGCTATCAGCGATCTTCAGGTTGCCAATAACCCACAGGCAGGAAAACCCCAAAGCGTCTCCGAAGCGGAGCTTGCTGTAGACCCCTATTTCCCTCGAACTATTCCCTCAGTCCCTGCCGGACTAAAGGGGCGTTCGGTGCACCGTGGCGGGCGCAACCGCCTCTTTCTGGACGCCCATGTGAAATACTTGCGCGATATTCGCACCAACTAGACACCAGAACCAACACTTCTGCACATAACAAACTGTTCCAAAAAGGAAACCCAATATGATCCCGATTCTCGATACCCACCAACACCTTTGGGACTTGAGTCTTTTTCGTTTGCCGTGGCTAGAAGGAGCCAGTAGCATCAAGAAAAACCATGTGATGCAAGACTATTTTGAGGCAACGGAGGGCTTGAATGTCGTAAAAACAATCTATATGGAAGTGGCAGTCGCCGACGATCAGATTAGCCAAGAGGCGGAGTATGTGATCGACCTGTGCGGGCAAGACGATAATCCAATGGTGGGAGCCGTAATCGGAGGACGTCCCAATTCACCAGACTTTCCTGCGTATGTGAAGCGTTTTGCTCAAAGCCCCTATATCAAAGGCGTTCGGCAGGTTCTCCACGTGAGCGATACACCAGAAGGGTATAGCCTTCAATCTGAGTTTGTGCGTGGAGTGCAGTTGCTGGGCGAACAGGGGCTTCGATTTGACATATGCGTGCCCTCAACCAACCTGCTAGACGGCGCGAAACTTGCCGAACTCTGCCCCGATACCCGCATGGTGCTGGATCATTGTGGCAACGCAAATGTGCAAGTGAAAGAGCGTGAGCAATGGAAGCGCGATATAGCGGAGGTGGCAAAACATGATAATGTGATCTGCAAGATTTCAGGAATTATCGCCTCGGCAGACCCCAATAACTGGTCAGCAGACGATCTCGCCCCCATCATTCTCCACTGCGCTGAGGTCTTTGGGAAGGAGCGGATTATCTTTGCAAGCGACTGGCCCGTTTGTACTTTGGGCGCACCGCTAAAGCAGTGGGTAGGAGCCTTGAAAGATGTGGTACACTCATGGAGTGAGGCAGATCAAAAGCGGCTCTTCTATGATAATGCACACGCTTTCTACGAATTGAGTGACGAGTAGTCTTCTGTGCCCGTGCATGCTCATTGTTAAAAACACCTGCACAGGAAGTTCCTTAAGTGCGTTTGCGCTGTGTTTCGTGAGCGCAACCCAGATACAATATCGGTATAACGATATTCTTCGGCATTGTAGCCTAAAGCAACCGTGCTCTATTGTTTTCGCTTTGAAGGATCATCGAAAGTGGTAACGAACAAATGCGCGTGGTAGGTACGTCGAAAGTATTGAGGGACAAACAAGATGACGACTAATACAATGACGCTTGGGGATAATTCTCTCTCGCCAAAGGCGATGGAGGCAGTCGATATCCAGGATCGACTGGAAGAACGCGCTTATTTAGACCGCTGTGCCTTGGGAGATGAAAAAGCTATCCGTTGGGTGATGCGAAAGTATCGCGAGCGGGTGGTTCGCCTCGCCTCTCATGTTCTGCATAATCCACGGGATGCAGAAGATGTCGCACAAGAGACTTTTGTGAAAGCCTTTCGGCAGATCGCCCAGTTTCGTGGTGAATCGGGTTTTTATGCGTGGCTGTATCGAATCGTGATCAATCTCTGCTTGGATAGAATGCGCCGCAAATACTCCACTGCTGAGATGTCACTGGATGCAACGATACTGCCCACTCTCTTTTCGCCACCACTTGATTTAGATAAGCGACTTGCCGTGGAGCAGATTTTAGACACCCTCTCTCCGCCTATGCGTGCCGCTTTGGTGCTACGAGAGGTGGAGGGATTGGACTACAACGAGATCGCCATAGTGCTGGAGATACCACTCGGAACGGTGCGTTCACGCCTGAACACGGCACGAGAGCAGTTCCGAAAACGGTGGACGGCGGCAGAGAGAGAGGCAGATGATGTTTGAGACGTGTCGCACGTGGCGCAAACGACTCACCCTCTACTCAGAGGGTTCCTTGCCCCTAAACCATCAACCAAGGCTCTTGTTGCACCTTGCCCATTGTTCTCAATGTCAGAAGGCGATGGAGGCGGATGAGGCTCTGCGTGATTTCCACAGCAAAAGCCATTTTGGAGGTGCTTCCGGCGGTACATCCGAGTTTGAGCGCAGTGTATTAGAACGGCTCAGCGCACCTTTGCCTGCCATCACACGCTTTCTAAATCGAATACGGTCTAGTGCCCAATATGTGCAACAACTCTTGAGCGGAGCGATTATAGCGGCAGCACTCACGGGCTTCTGCTTTTTTGTGACCCTGCATGCGCCCCCACAACGGACAAAGACACGCCTCTCAGAGACACCTCTGATGTCTCAATCGGTACATCATGAGCCTCCACTTCCACTCTCGACGCTGTTGCAAAGCCCAACGCCGAGAGCCGCAATGCTCTGGACACCTCCCACACGTGTGGAGAGTGAGCAACGGAAAGCCGAAGAACAGCGCAAAGCGAAGCGAAAGCCTCCTGTCCGTTCTGGTGCAAATCACGATAGACAGCATATTATTTCCTAGTCCAGATCGGCAGGCTCGCCCCTATGCCTGAGACCCCTGAACCAGAAAGTCCCGATTCGGAAGGCGATTCTTTCGAGCAGTCGGTTCTTATCAATCTTCTTCAGCCTCCCTCACATCCTCTTCCCCAGAGTCCACACGCTCCTACTGGAGGGTGGATGCTAGGGATTCTCATCGGAATACTGATCGGCTTTGGAGCGTTTCCTGCGGTGCGCAACACCCTCCTTTCTCAACTTCAGTTTGCCCTCATCGTCGATAATATACCTTGGATGCGTGCGCTCGATTCGCGTCAACAATTGCGCGAGATACAACGGCTAGATACGGCCGCAACACGGCTCCCAGAGGACTACCTCATTCAGGTGGGGCGTGCCATTGCCCTAGCGGATGTGGGAATGCATACCTCTCGCAAGGCTACTGAGCAACCCCTTACTCCCGATCCTAATGATGACCGCACTCTGTTCCGCCTTGGCAAAATGGCACGCGATTTCCCCATCAATCCGGGAGCATACGCGCATCTAGCGCGTTACATGATGGGGCGACGCGTGAGCATTCAGAGGTTCGAGATTCAGCCAAGTATCGGAAGCCGAAGCGATACGATTCGTGCTCAGGACTTTCGTATGATCGAGTGGGCTTTGAAATCGGGAGAGGTCTGCGACAAAGAGAATGCACTCTGGCAAACCCTTCTGGCAGTCGCTTGCTTCGCCTATGGCAAAGATGAACAGGCTTTGCAGGCATTAGAAAAAGCCTCTCGTATGAACCACTGGGATGCATATATCTATGAGGAGGTACTGGGGCAATGGAGGCTCTATTCTGAAGCCTATGGGGACAACGGGGCGGCACAGCAGGTGGCTCCCCTCTCTCTCATTGCGTTTCCACATCTACAAGAGATTCGACAGATGGGAAGAATGGCATTCTGGTACGCACACCGTGCTACGTCAAACGGTGATGCAGGGCGAGGTATTCGTATACGGAGGTGGCTTGCACGCTTAGGTATCACGATGCGCGAGACTTCTCAATGGGCATATGAGGCTCTCTACGGAACCGATCTCTTTTTTATGGCGACAACAGATACCGACGCACCCGGCAAGACGAGCAGCATTCGGAGTATTGCCCATTGGGAGGAGCAGAGCAAAGGTTTTCGCGACCTCCTCTTTAGGATGAAGCGGCGTAGTGACTGGAGTTTCTATCGCACCCATGCTGAGAATGCATGCCAACTGCGAGACCGTATAGAACTGGCACGCGAGGACACGTCCTACCCTGGCATGCCTCCGGGGGTCCCCCTCAAAGAGCTTTTTGGGAACTGGATGGCGGGCGTCTGTCTCCTTCAACAAGGGTTGGCAATGGGGCTTGTTTCTCTTTGTGCATGGTGGTGGCGCACTCACTTTCGGAAGGGGGAGGGGGTTCCCAAACGGTATTTGCGGGTCTTCTCTCTGGCTTTCCCTCCCGTTTTTGCTGTCTGGACGACCCTCCTTTTTTGGGGGGCGCAACCAACAGCGCAGACGGGGGCGCTCTGGTTACTAAGTCTCCTCATCTTGCTTGGGATACTCCTCCAAACACTCTACCGACGACGCCAAAAGCGTTCTATCATGCTCTTCTCATGGCAATGGGAAGGGGTGACAGCGATCTGGAATAGGGGGACTTTTTGGCAGAGCCTCTTGGTGGCGATGCTTCTGTTGGGGGTGATGCTGTTTTTGGCACGACCCATGTTGAGCTACCGACATCCTGTTGTGGTTATCTTAACAAGTGTGGCAAGTGTGGTGGAATATGCACGTGGGGTTAGCGTAACCCAGAGCTTAGTGCTTGCCATGCTCTCCTATGGGCTTCCACTTGCTTTGCTTGCGTTTGGCGGGATTTGGGCATTTTGGCGGCGTGAATCCCCTTTTGCAGGGATGCTAATCGCCATATCACGGCTCACTATTCCCATTATCGCCTGTCTCTTTTTGGGCTACCTGGTGCTACTAAACGACACGCTACGACTGGATGCCGAATCGACACGCGGTATCCATGAGGCGGCACAACACGATCTGCATTGGATATTGACGCACAGTGGAGAAAGCGATCAGGAAGAGGATTAACCTCGCGCTCTCTTGCAATAACCTCTTGTAATGAGGCATAATCTTCTGCCTAGATTAGATTTGTAGAATAGAAGGAGGAGAGAAATGCCAAATGTGACCGTTGAAGGAGAGAAGACGTTTGAGGTGGAGGCAGGGACAAAATTGGTTCTGTGTCTGGAAGACAATGGGATCGATGTCCTACACCGTTGCGGGGGCATTGCACGTTGTACGACATGCCGAGTGGAGGTCGTGAACGGCGAGGTTTCTCCCCTGTCCGAGATCGAGCGCAAGGTCTTGACCAAAGACCCCGATGAAGATTTATCGCAACAATACCGCCTTGCGTGTCAAATACGGGTAGAGAGTGATCTCACAGTACGAGTGGCATTTCGCTCTCATGTGGAGGGGATGGGACCGGGACCACGTCCACGCCCTTAGGTGCAAAGTGCACCTAAGGGCGTGGACGTGTGAATACAGTTTTCAAGAAGCCGGTCCAAGGTGTACTCTACTGTTTCGACCCTTCATCAAAAGATAATCTTGTATGTAACCACCTAGCCCTCACCCTGCCCGATGAGGACGGGGTGAGGGCTGAGTAGTTACAAAGCAGCCTTAACTCATTCGAGTGAAATCAGAATGGTGGCACAAGCGACACCTTCTTTGACAGTCATACTAGGTGTGGGGGAAGACTAGTTCAATTCACGCCAGAAGTCTCTGCCTCTAATTCCATCTGTGCGCGAATGAACTCTTTCGAGATCACCTTCTTGAACTGTGAAACCGATCTCTCCCAACTTTGGAGTAGCACTGCCGCGCGGTCACTGCGCGTTAGTTCTAGGTGGCGCGTGATGAGCGAATGAAGCTGTTCACGGTCGCGCTCGTCACTGACGGGGTCGAGATTGATGATCCCGTGGTTATCGTTCAGGTAGTCCTTAAAGGTTTCGTCTGGGTCCCACACATAGGCGACGCCTCCGCTCATACCCGCCGCGAAGTTACGTCCCGTTTTGCCAAGAACCACTACCACACCACCCGTCATGTACTCACAACAGTGATCGCCTGTCCCTTCCACTACCGCCGTCGCACCAGAATTCCGTACCGCAAACCTTTCACCCACGACGCCCCGCAGATAGACTTCTCCGGCGGTAGCTCCGTAGAGTATGGTGTTTCCTGCGACGATATTCTCGGTGGGATCGAAAGGGGCAGAGCGTGGAGGATAGACCACGATGCGCCCTCCCGACATTCCCTTGCCGAGATAGTCGTTTGCATCTCCTTCCAATGTGAGTGAGATACCGGGGGCAAGGAAGGCTCCCAAGGACTGTCCGGCGGAACCCGTGAACTTGATCTGTATCGTTCCCTCTGGCAAGCCCTCTTCGCCATACTTTCGTGCGATCTCTCCACTAAGCATGGTTGCTGTGGTGCGATCTCGGTTAATGATAGGGAGGTCCAGAGAGATAGGTTCGCGCTCATCTAATGCAGGGCGACAGAGTTCGATCAACTTCTGATCCATGATCGCCTCAAGCCCATGATCTTGGCTGATAACACGGCGATGCGGAACGGTGGGAGGGACATCCGGCACTGTTAATAGCGGGCGTAGGTCTATGCCGTGCGTCTTCCAATGATCCACCGCGTCTGCTATATCGAGTCGATCCATGCGTCCAACCATCTCTTCCACCGTGTGGAAGCCGAGTTCTGCCATGATCTCTCTCAACTCTTCCGCAACAAAGAAGAAGAAGTTGATCACGTTTTCTGGCTGACCTGAGAACCTTTCACGTAGCACTGCGTCCTGGGTTGCAATCCCTACAGGACAGGTTCCCAAATGGCAGACGCGCATCATAATACAGCCCATGGTGACGAGTGGGGCGGTGCTGAAGCCAAACTCCTCCGCTCCAAGCAGAGCTGCAACCGCGACATCGCGCCCTGTCTTCAATTGTCCATCTGTCTGCACATAGATGCGTCCCCGCAGATCGTTCTTGACGAGAACCTGTTGGGTCTCCGCCAAGCCCATCTCCCACGGAAGCCCTGCGTGCTTTATACTGGAGATTGGGGAGGCTCCTGTGCCGCCATCGTGTCCGCTAATGAGAACATGATCCGCGTGTGCCTTCGAGACGCCCGCCGCAACGGTTCCAACACCAACCTCCGAGACCAATTTGACCGAGATACGCGCATGGTGGTTGATATTCTTCAAATCGAAGATCAACTGCGCGAGGTCCTCTATGGAATAGATGTCGTGGTGAGGTGGGGGAGAGACGAGGGTTACTCCCGGCGTCGTATGGCGTACCTTGGCGATATAGCGGTCTACCTTGTGTCCGGGCAGTTCGCCACCTTCACCGGGCTTTGCTCCTTGCGCCATTTTGATCTGAAGCTCATCGGCATTTACGAGATAGTGTGCCGTCACTCCAAACCTTCCAGAAGCAACCTGCTTGATCGCGCTTCTACGGCTATCTCCATTGGCATCGGGGGTATAGCGGACGGGGTCTTCGCCTCCCTCACCTGTATTGGATTTTCCGCCCAAACGGTTCATGGCTATCGCGAGCGTTTCGTGTGCTTCGCGGCTTATAGAGCCAAGAGACATTGCGCCCGTAACGAACCGCTTTACAATATTTTTTGTAGGCTCTACCTCCTCCAATGGAATTGGAGTACCGGGCTTGAACTTCAACAGTCCGCGCAATGTGGCGAGATTCTTGCTGGTGTCATTCATCGCTTTCGAGAACTCTTTGAAGGTTGCATAACTCTTCTGTGAGGTGGCGTGTTGTAGTTTTGCCACCGACTCGGGGTTATACATATGGTATTCACCGCTTCGTCGCCATTGGTACTGACCGCCTGTTTCGAGATCGAGGTTGTCTTCTAGTTCGATGCTAGGATAGGCAAAGGCATGACGAGAGAGAGCCTCTTTTTGAATGATATCGAGGTTGATACCGCTTAGGCGCGAAGGGGTTCCCGTAAAGTAGTGATCCACCATTGCAGTATTGAGTCCAACGGCTTCGAAGATTTGTGCGCCTCGGTAAGACTGTAGAGTAGAGATTCCCATCTTCGCAAAAGTTTTGAGAAGCCCCTTACTCACTGCTTTGAAGAAGTGCTTTTCTGCTTCGTCTGGCGTGATTTCGGGGAGATAGCCCTGCTCACAGAGATCGGCAAGCGATTCGAGGGCAAGATAGGGGTTGATGGCACTGGATCCATACCCAATGAGCAAGGCGAAGTGCATCACTTCACGAGCCTCACCTGTCTCCACTATCAGGCTGGCGAGAGTGCGGTTGCCTGCACGAGTCAGATGGTGGTGAACCGCTGAGAGTGCGAGGAGTGCGGGAATAGGCGCGTTTTCGCGATCCGCCGCGCGGTCTGAGAGGATCAAGAAAGTATCTCCCGCGTTTACTGCCCGCTCTGCCTCCAAGCAGAGGGCGTCCACCGCCTGCTCTAGGCTATTCGGGCTAGTGTTGGCAGGGAATGTCGTGGCAAGTGTGCGAGAGGTCAAGCCATACTGTGCCGGCAGGTTACGAATAACTGCCAAGTCCCGATTGCTGAGGATCGGCGATTCGAGCTTTAGTTGTCGTGCGTCCACGGGAGCCGTATCAAACAGATTCCCCTCACGACCGATGTAGTCGATAAGAGACATAACCAACTCTTCTCGAATAGGATCGATAGGGGGGTTGGTCACTTGGGCAAAAAGCTGCTTGAAATAGTTGTAGAGTAGCTGTGGGCGATTTGAGAGAACGGCGAGGGGCGTATCGGTTCCCATAGAGCCGAGGGGTTGCTCTCCGTTCTTTCCCATTGGTGCGAGTATGATTTTTAGGTCTTCGAGGGTATAGCCAAACATCTGCTGACGCGTGAGAAGCGATTCGGTCGGAGACACTTCTGGGAGAGCAGACTTCGGTAGATTGTCCAAAAGGATCAGGTTCTCATCGAGCCATTTTTCATACTCATTGGCACTACAGAGTTCGGCTTTGAGTTCCTCATCGCTAACAATGCGCCCTTGCTCAGTATCGATCAAGAATACTTTGCCGGGTTGCAATCGCCCCTTATGAACGACATTCGCCGGATCGGTGTCATAGACACCCGTTTCGGAAGCCATCACCACAATGTCGTCTGCGGTAACCATGTAGCGGGCAGGGCGCAGTCCATTGCGATCCAGAACAGCTCCTATTCGTACTCCGTCGGTAAAAGCGACTGCGGCGGGTCCATCCCATGGCTCCATCTTGCAGGCATGGAATTCGTAAAAGGCGCGTTTGGCAGGGGACATCAACTTATCGTTCTGCCACGCCTCTGGGATGAGCATCAACATGACGTGCATTAGGGAACGCCCGCCTAGGGTCAGCAGTTCGACGGCGTTATCCAACGTTGCCGAGTCGCTCCCCGATTTGTTGACGAGGGGGAACAACTTCGGCAGGTCATCGCCAAAGACGTCCGATTTTAAGCCCTTCTCTCTGGCTCGCATCCAGTTGCGGTTCCCGCGCAGGGTGTTTATCTCCCCATTATGCGCGATATAGCGGTAAGGATGCGCCAAATCCCACGTTGGGAAGGTATTTGTTGAGAAGCGTTGGTGAACGATTGCCAACGCCGATTCTGCATCGGGATCGGAGAGATCGAGGTAGTACGGCTCAATTCTATCGGCAAGCATCAGCCCTTTGTAGACGATTGTTTTTGAAGAGAGGCTACAGACATAACACTGCTCTTCATTGGGAAGCTTGAGTTCGACAATGCGGTTTTGGGCACGCCGTCGAATGAGGAATAGGATTCGCTCAAACGTCTCAGTATCGGCTCCCTCCGCTGCTTGGATGAAAACCTGCTCGATACCCGGCTCCACGGAACGCGCCAGCCAGCCCAATTGGTCGCTATCTACAGGAACTTTGCGCCAAGCAATAACTTTTTGCCCTTCCTCACGAATAGCATCGTTGAAGACAGCGCGATAGAGTGTCTGTACCTCCGCATCTTTGGGCAAGAAGATCATACCGACGCCATACGCGCCTTCATTCGGTAGGGTTATGCCTTGTTTCGCTAGCTCTTTGGCATAAAACTTGTGTGGAATCTGAAACAGAATACCCGCGCCATCGCCCGTCTCATCGTCACAGCCACAGGCTCCACGGTGCTCTAGTTTCTCCAGAACAATGAGGGCATTTTTTATGATGGAGTGAGAGCGTTTGCCTTTGATATGCGCCACGAAGCCAACGCCACAGGCGTCGTGCTCAAATTGTGGGTCATAGAGACCCTGTGGATGTGGATGGGAAGCGTTCTGTTCGTTCACGAAGGCACCTTTTTCTTTCCGGGCGCACTATCTCAGTAGGTTGAGCAACCTCTTGAGTGCACCTCTCATGCTATCAAACAAGGGGTATCGAACCACCCCAATGTGGTGTTCACATAGAATACTTTATGGAGACCCTATACCGAGGAAAACAAAAATAGAGGAGCCACACACGACACGCTCTTAGGGCGTTCCACAAACCCCATCACACGTCTTTGTGTCTTGCGGGGAGAAGGTTTATACCTCAAAAAAGGTCAGTTCGTCAAGAGCATTAACGGCTTTGATCTGTTCAGGATTGTGGGAATTCTATTAACCCCCTCTAAATCTCCCTTCGCTACGGGGAGACTTTCGCACAAACTGAAAAGTGCTTCCGTACTCTGCTCACTTTGAGAGGGCTGTAGGCTTTTTGGTATTGTGCATTCGCCCCTCCCTTAGCGAAGAGGAAGGATTGGGATGGGGTTAAAACCACGACTGTGAACTCTTACACGGCTTTTCTCCGTGGTAGCTAATCTCGAAGCTTCTCACGAGCCTATTTTGAGGTAGCGTAACTTGTTTGGGCTTGAACACGTCAAAAAGAGTGTACTCATAGTTATCGCTCTGCCCAAACAGGGGAACGAGGTGCAAGTGGTAACGCCAAACATTTATAGGGGAGAGGATAATCTAAGAGATGAAGCATATGAAACTGGTGGCAAGCCGAGTAGTGAGGGCTTTTTTGCTCTGCGTGTGTAGCGTGATGGTGTTTGCAAATGGTGCAGTAGGTCAGGGGGGCGGGGGAGGGGGACAAGCAGGCGGGGGCGGTATGGGGGGTGGTATGACAGGGGGAGT
>CAMCUQ010000009.1 GCA_945878775.1 Chthonomonas calidirosea | reverse complement strand
TCCCTCAAGGAGCGTGGAGAGACCTGTCGCGGTGGTCTGCCCAAAGGAACAAATCAGATAGTCGGAGTAGAGATCAAGGAGTTGTTTGTCCATGATGGGAGTATACCGTCTAAGGCTACCTCTAACCTATACGCTGCGTAAGGTGAGTTAAGCATTCGCTTGGGAGTTTCCTCCCCTATTCCCCTAGACGGTTGCAAGCGGAGAAAGTTCACAAAAAAAGAGCGTCTGCACCGGAAGCTCGTCATTGAGCAGGGTGCGGACGCTTAAAGGAGAGCAGAAAAAACCAAAGTTCACGCACTCTTAAGCCACGATGAGTATGGGAGGTAAATTATGATTGCTTTCCGTTAAAAGTGAATTTCGCTCGCTCTGTCGATATTTTGAGTACGCCTCTCTACAGTAGAGGCTTAACTTCATTAAGGCTCTCTGCTGTGTCTCATCAAACTCTATTTCGCTCATCAAACAGACCTCTAGTAATCCCATCGCCTCATCAGTGGAGAGGGTAAGGGAGGAAGATTCAACGAGATTGGGCATCTTGCCACCTCCATGCAACTCCATTTATCGTTCCGAATGTTTCTGCGCTTCCGTGCATCGACAAAGGGGTTGTTCCATAGAAAACCGTGTGGTTGGAATAGCAAGATTACCTGATTGGCTCATGCGATAACGACGGCAACGCCAAATCCGTTCTCCGCTGCCTCCACGATAAAGGGAGTGAGGTGTTCGAGGGTATCTCGTTCTGGAGGGGGCGCATCGGTTAAGCCGAGCAAAATACGGTGCAGAAAACGAAGAATGCCATGCCCTGGTTTTCGTTTGCGCTTTTTGAGGTAGTAGAGCAGGCTCTCTGCGAGTTCCACAGTTTGTGAGGGCTTCAGAAACCCATAGGTTTTGCAGGGAGGCAAGAGCCATTTATCGAGATTATAGCCACCAGAAAGGAGTTCACTGAGGATTATTGATGCCTCTATGCCCTCCTTTATTTTGCTCAGATGGGAGACGAGGCGAGACAACTCTCTTGCGAAGACAAGGGGTTCGCCTATACAGCAGAGGGTTTCGACCATAGCATGACGTGCGACAGCGAGGGTAATGGAGCCTTCAAGGAGTTCGTCGTAGATGGTTTGAGTCTCAGTATCCTGAACAAGAGGCTCTAGGGATGCGGGATCATGTGCACGCCCTAAGATGGGGCGCAATTCGAGGTAGCGTTCAAAATCGAAGTGATAGAGATACCAATTCTCTCTCCTCATTCCGCTATCGCCCCTTGCATAACGGGAGTTTGAGCCTCCGTCACCTCATCCTGAAAACTAGCCCCACCGTGTTCTATTCGTCAAAGAGGTTCCCTTGCGAAGGCTCCAGGTAGTGCCATTGACACCGGCGCATATCGACTCGCGGGCTATCCTGAGAAAGAAATGCAACCCCCTCTTTCTCCAATAAATCGCGCTGAACGCGGTACATTTCAGGACTGCGCTTTGCGATGGGGAGGGAACCCTCTGCACCAACAACTCTCTGCCAAGGAACATCGACGGGCGCGTATCGCATGGCGGTTCCAACCATTCGAGCGGTGAGACGAACAGTCGCGATCTCTTCTGCGATCTGACCATAGGTCACCACTTTTCCGGCAGGAACCGTCCGAACAAAAGCATAGACTACTTCAAAACTCTCAAAGTCATCCATCTATCGTTTTCCGAAGTTGGGTCCCCGATGAATAGTTGCGCCTAGCCAGTTTGCCTCACGTCCAAAACCGGTGATGACACTGGCTCCTAGCCCCATGACCGTGAGCAACCCCTGAAGCAATAGCCCCAGAACCGCAAGAGGAATGAGAAGGCTACCCACAACAAGGCTCACCGCGAAAAGGACAGACATTCCCAACACAAGACGCCCAAAGAGCGTTCCATCACTCTCACGCCCGGTGCGCTGTGCGACATAGTTTCCCAAGTGACGCAAACCACAAACCCAACTAAAGGCGAGTACACCAAGCACCACAACCGAAAGCCCAAACCCAAATGGCGACCATGCCAAACTAAAGAGGCGCATCGGGCTACTGATCAGGTTGGCGTTGAACACCATGATCATCCCCAGGGCGATGGCTACTGCCCCACCGATTATCAGGCATCGGGCAGGCTCTAGATCAATAGCATTTGAGACCTTACGCGTCGCGACTGGAGCCGTTGCACAGAGGACTCCCCCACAGAGTAGCCCAAGTATCAAAAGCGCGAGTTGCTGTGAGAACCAATTCGAGGAGGAACCTGTCGTAACGACGCCGATAGACTGCCCCGAAATATGTACCATTTCACTCGAAACACTCTGGTTGCGCGTGTTGGAGTTTGAGACACTGATCGGATTGTCGGAGTGATTGACAAGCGTACCCTTTCTCAATCGAATTACTCCTGAGACAGCACCTGTGGATTCAATGGTCACTGTGGAGTTATTCGCATCGATATCTCCGTCGATATGCCCTTTTACGATGAGAGGCATATTGTTCACCGAGACCGATTTGCTATGCTGATTTTTCTCGATAATCAGCGGTTCCGCATTAGAGTTGGAATCGCTATCCGCCGAGGGGGCACTTGCGGAGGTTGAAGGTGCTTTATCCGAACGGGTGTTGGCGGTTGCTCCCGCGTCAGCCCCTTTAGGTGCAAGCTTCGTCGTGTCCTGCGCTTGGCAGGGGAAGTATACTCCGAATGTAACGAGTGCCACGAGGGCAAGAAGGTAATGTTTCAAGGCTAAAGCCCTCCGGTGCTTGCTTTGCGTGCTTGGGACTTGCGCCCATTCACAAAGACAATCACGGTTGTTGCGACAACAACATCTACGAATAGCCCCTTCATAGCAGAGGCTCCAAGGGTGCGATACGTCTCTTCTAAAAGATGTAAAGATTGCGATATGACGGAGAATGCCTGCCCTGTCACCCATCCCAAAAGGGGAATCTCTTCGGTTGCTTGGGCTATCTGGCGCAACCACCCTCGCGCTGTTTGGAGGCTAGCCCCCAAGGTTGCGCGTCCCCAACCACTAGAGAGGAAGACAAGCAGTGTCGCAAAGAAGGCTCCCAATGCAACGACTCGTTGCCAAGCGGTGAGCGTCGATTGGGTTACGCTCGTCTCTACCGTGGTGTGCTGGAGTTGGCTGACGGTAGCAAAATCGGTAATATGTTCAGTCGCGTAGCTCTCGCCAGTCTGCACTTGGGAGATCGGACTGGTGGCAGGGGGAGCTTGTTTTGCATAGAGTCCTCCCATTTCCAGTTCGATGCGATGCATGATGACGCCAGAGAAGTCCATGGGCAGAGGTTGCAGGGCAAGGGTGTTCAGCACCGCCACTGTGCGTTGCATCTCCTCAAACTCTTTGGCGCAGGTAGGGCAAACGGCAAGGTGCGCGAAAAGAGCGGCTGCCATCTCCGGTCTAATGGTTCCATCGTTATCGACCAGAGAAGGGAGCATCTCTTGCACACGCACGCAGAGCGTTGCAGGTGAGTTTTGCTGAACCTCTTGCTTATCTGAGTTCAGGTGGAAGGTCGGCGGTGGCGTGGCGTAGGCTCCCCACTCCTGGCGCTCCTCCGGGTTGTTTTCGTATTTATTTTCCATCCGCTTCCATTTCCAATACCGGGCGTAGGCGACCACGTAGCATCTCCCGCGCTCGGAAAAGGTGTGTTTTTACTGTCCCTGTAGGCAGGTCGAGTGCCTGAGCAATTTCTTCTACGCTCATGTCGTTCAAATGTCGCATGATCACGACGACACGATAGCGTTCTGGCAGGTTTTGTATGGCATGGTGCACCACATCCTGCACCGCTCCCCGCACGGCTATCTCTTCTGGCGCACTGCTACGGCTATCTGCGGCGGGTTCGCGTCCCTCATCAGTCTCTGCATCAAGTGAGAGGGCATAGCGCGTTTTTCGAGAACGGAGTAGATCAATACATAGGTTGGACGCAATTTTATAGAGCCAAGTCAGAAAGCTGGCATCTTGGCGAAAAGATGCCAACGCGCCATAGGCACGCAGAAAGGTATCTTGCACCAAGTCACCCGCATCTTCCGCATTGCCAAGCATGCGGTAGGCGAGATTGTATACTTGACGTTGGTAGCGTTGTACCAGCGTGTTATATGCGTTAGCCTGCCCGCAAAGCGTTTGCCTCACAAGCATGGCATCGGTCTGTTCCAACAGCGAAACCGTCCTCATCTCTCCCTCTTCAGCAAACGCGTTCATGGGGGTTACGGAGTTTTGGTGTCTCCGGTTTCAAAACGAACATCAAAAGAGCAAAAATCGACTCAAAACGCGTTCTCAGGGAGATATTACTATTGTACACGCTAGAGAAGTGTCTGTCAAAACAAAACCGATTCTGGTCGCTCTATCGCTCAAATTCGATACGCATCTCGTACTGGGCAAGGGAAAGAGGCTCAAAACCGAGGCTGGGCAGGAGAGGCAGTAGTAACGATTCGGGGAAGCAAGGGGAGAGCCGCCAAATGTGTTTGGGGTAGAGAGCCAAGACGTGCTTGAGGAGGGTTCTTCCCTCCTCTTCGTCATGCACTGTAAGCCCACGAATGTGGGTGTGCGTTTCGCCAGAAGTATGCAGAAAAACGATAGAACCGATATAGCGAAAGGCACGCATGTGGGAAGTACAACTGAGAAGCGATTCGCCAGAGACTTGCCAAGGAAGGTTTGGAGCGAGTTGCATGAGGGCTTGAGCGGCGAGGCGAGGGTCACATTCTCGGACTCTCGAACAGGTCTCTCCCTGTAGCTCTTTGCCCTCAAAACCGATCAGTTTGCGGGTGATCTCAAACCCCGCCTTCTGGTAGATTCGTATCGCGGCGTGGTTTTCGCAGATCGCTTCGAGAACCATGGTGCGGTCGTTGCGCTTGCGTGCCTCATCCAAGAGCAAGGCAGTGAAAGCAGTTCCAATCCCCTTTCCGCGCCATTCTTTGAAGATTCCGAATGCGCCTAAGCGTGTACTCCACCCACGCGAATTGAGGAGAGCGATCCCCGCAGGTTCTCCCCCCACAGTAACGATACGACTGGCATTAAAATCGACGGAATCGACTCGAATGAGGTAGGTGAGCAGGGTTTGTGTGAACTGAGCAGGAACAATGTATTCCTCAAACCCCCGATTCATGTAGTCCAGTATCGTCTGGAAGGGAATCTCTGCGACAGGTTGAAGTTGCACTTGATTCGTATCCACTAATCTCAATCCTGAAAACTGGTTTTATAGCTCTTAAACGGTCTTCCTGCCTTAGCATCCAAAATGGAGGCGAGTATGGATAGTCGAACAATATCGGTACTCGCAGTAACTGATCTGGCGCGTGCGTAGTCCGACACAGAGGCACAAAGATAGGCAAGGTGTTGTTTGGTGGAGGGATTCGATGCGTTATTCACCATTGTTAAAAGTGTGCCACGCAGCTTCGTATTTGTCCTAAGAACATCCCTAAGGCTGCCAACACCTACAATACTCCTCAGGACAGAAGACTTGGCAGAAGGGTCTGCAATGCTCTCTGCTATCTTTACGGCTTTGTCGAAAAGAGGAGAGGCTTTGTCTGGGGACGATTTACTCAACTCTCCTGCAATACTACTCAGGGCAGAAGACTTGACATAAGGGTCTGTAATGCTCTCTGCTCTCTGTAGGGCTTTGTCTAGGGGCAGTTTACTCAACTCTCCTGCAATACCACTCAGGGCATCAGACTTGAAACGAGGGGCTGTAATGCTCTCTGCTATCTGTAGGGCTTTGTCGAAAAGAGGAGAGGCTTTGTCTGGGGGCAGTTTACTCAACTCTCCTGCAATACTCCTCAGGGCAGAAGACTTGGCATCAGGGGCTGTAATGCTCTCTGCTATCCTTAGGGCTTTGTCTAGGGGCAGTTTACTCAACTCTCCTGCAATGCTCCTCAGGGCATTAGACTTGGCAGAAGGGTCTGTAATGCTCTCTGCTATCTGTAGGGCTTTGTCTGGGGACGATTTACTCAACTCTCCTGCAATACTCCTCAGGGCAGAAGACTTAAAAGAAGGGTCTGTAATGCTCTCTACTATCTGTAGGGCTTTGTCGAAGTCGCCTTGTGAAACTAGAGTGGGAACCTTCCACTGCTGAAGCTCAGGTTCTGTGATAGTATCCATATAACGGGCATAATCACGCTTGACCTGCCATATCTGTCCCTGTGGACCACTCCACCAAACCCGCCCCCCTATACTGAATACTAGCCCGCACCCAAAAACGAGGCTCCAAATTCCTACGCGCTTCGTACTCGCTCTGATCAGTTTTTTCGTAATACCGTCTGTGCTAACGTGTAAGCCATACTTCCTCACCTGCCACCACTCCCAAGCGGAGAGAAGGTAGCGTCTATTCTGGTTATGGGTTTCCCACTCCTTCGAGCGGGTGACGAGATTCGTCTTTACCTGCTCTGCGCCCTCCTGTTGTTGGTTTGCCATTTTCAGCAGTAACGCGATCAGCCTTTCATGCTTGAGTTCATATTTTTCAGGAGAATCGCCTTCCGCCTCATGCTTCGTCAGCAGTTGAGCCTGATCTGTCAGAAACTTTAGAACGAGAGTCATATCCCCCTTACCACACTCCTGCTCAATTTCTGCCTGAGACATCGGTTGTTTACGCAAGTTTGTCGTCAGGTCGATCATAGTAAGCAGAACGGAGAGCATCTGCTTTTTGCGTTCTGGCGTCGTAAGGTCTCCTTGTGCATCCCGCAGATAGCTCTCCAGCAACCCATCTATCCCATTCATTGCCCTATAGGTCGTTTCATTCAAGACACGCTTCTCGGCATCCGCTTGTTTTGCAACTACCCATGCCAATATCTGAATATCTGCGGGTAAAACAGTCTTCTCATGCTTATCCATCAGTTCAGGGATAAGAGTTGTCTCAATGAACCTTCGGTCTGGTTTTAAGTCGTCCTCTTCTGCAATCGTAAAAAGAACCGCCGCCGCCGCCTCTCGATCAAACTTTTTCAGAAGAATCTTGTGGTTGAACTGAGGGGTAAATTTTATCGCTTGCTCAATGTCCGTCATTCTGCCCGCAAAATCTTCGCGAAGACAAAAGACGAGCTTGCTATTCGTTGCTCCGTTCTTCCGCCAATAGTCGAGGGCATCGTAGAACGCCTTTTTCTTTGTCTCCTCAAAACCATGTACGAAAAACTGCTCAAACTGATCGAAGACCAATACGACCCTCTTTTTAGTCTCTTGTTGGATTCGAGCAAGCAGAGTCGTGAGATTTGTCAGGCTAACGACCTCTTCAGAAAGGGTAATCGAATCTTTATCGGTGCGTAAGGGAGAACGGAGGACTTGCTTGAGGGCTTCGAGAGGAGGTCTATTATCACACTTCACAAGGATAACCAGATAGCCCTCTTTGAGAAGTAGAGGCTGTAGCCCTGCACGTAGGAAGGAGGTCTTACCGCTCCCTGTCTGTCCTAGTAGATAGCCTATGCGAAACTCAGAAGACACGAGTGCGTTGTAGAATTCCGTGAGCGGTTCATCACGCTTCAGGCGTCGGAAGAGGTCAGCATCCTCAAATTCGTAGGAAGCCAGCCACTTGACCGCTTTCAATGCTGTAGGTGAGGGAGTGCTCTTGCGCTTTTTGGCAAGGTAAAAGAGGGTAACAAGGAAAGAGAGCAAAGCCAAGAGCCAAAAAGGGCGTGTTACGAGATCGAGGCGTTCTTTTGAGAGTATCCATTGCGGTACGTTCGGAGTGCCAACGGCAAGAAAGAGGAAGAGAGCAGTCGCAACAACCCCTTTCCGAACCTTGTCTTTGCCATACCACGCTTCCTCAAGAGACGTCACAAAGTCCTTAACAAAACTGCTCCATTTCGCAACAGAGTTGTCCGACTTTGAATCGTCTGCCATAGGATTCCGTCTAGCTCAAGGAGTTTGGCTACAGAAGCCCGTACCCTCGTAGCGCCTCTAGGATGATCGCACTCTCTTTTTCATTCGCCTCTGCAAGCGGAAGTCGAACACCTCCCACCTCCAAACCAAGCGCATTGAGACCCGCTTTCAGGGGAACAGGACTAGGCGTTGTGGGCTGGAAGCAGGCTTTCACGATAGAAAGCATCTTGTAATTCAGGTGAGAGGCGAGAGCCAAATCACCCCCAAAGTAGGCGGTATGCATCGCCTTTACGTCTTTGCCCACAAGGTGAGAGACGACGCTCACAACCCCCACTCCCCCCACTGCAAGCATGGGAAGCGTGAGCGGATCATCGCCACTATAGAGCGCGAAATCGGACGGCGCAGAGCCAGCAATCTCCGCACACTGAGCGAGGTTACCGCTTGCCTCCTTCGTGGCGACAATGTTGGGAACCTCGTTTGCTAGTCGAACGGTTGTGGGCGCATCCATGTTCTGTGCAGTGCGCCCCGGAACATTGTAGAGCATACAGGGCAGGGCAGGCACACTCTCGGCAATAGCGCGAAAATGGCGGTAGAGTCCCTCCATAGAGGGCTTGTTATAGGGAGGAACCACAAGCAAGGCTCCATCCACCCCTATTTCAGCCGCCTCTTGGGTCAATAGGATACTGGAAGCGGTATCGTTGCCCCCCGTTCCTGCTATCACCGAACCCCGTTTGCCAACAGTCTGCTTCACAAGACGAAAGAGGTGCAGTTTCTCTGCATGGGTCAGCGTGGGAGATTCTCCCGTCGTGCCACAAACCACGATCCCATCAGAGCCGTTCGCAAGCAGATGTTCCACCAGTTGGATCACCTTTTCGTCCATAATGGCTCCGGTACTATCGAAGGGCGTCACCATAGCGGTGAGCACCTGACCAAAAATCGCACTACCCATGATTCAAACGGCTCCTATGCTATCCCCAATCCCCCGCACTTTCCTACGTTTGAAAGAGAGAGGGTGAGGAAACAGTTCGTCTATGCTTGGTTTTGTACGGGTGCAAAGCGCATCCAGCGTTCTGCTATCTGAACGCCGTTCAAGGCTGCCCCCTTCAGAATCTGATCACCCGCAAGGAAGAGGTCAATCGCGTCCTCATTCGACATATCTTCTCGAATGCGTCCCACCAGAACATCGTCTTGCCCACTGGCATCGAGGGGCATGGGGAAATAGTTCTTCTCACGATCATCCACCACAGAGACGCCGGGGAACCCTGCCAAAGCCTCCCGAACCGCCTCAATACTGGGTCTTTGTCCCGCCTCAAACTCGATATTCACACTCTCGGAATGGGCGCGAAGCACAGGAACCCGAATACAGGTCGCCGTGATTCGTAGCTTTGGGTCGTGCAGAATCTTGCGGGATTCGTAGACCATTTTGCGCTCCTCTTCGTTATACCCAGTCTCATCGATCTTGGTGTTGTGGGAGAAGAGGTTAAACGCAATGGGATAGGGAAAGACGCGTGGAACAATGGGACGCTCTTTGAGCATATCGTTCGCCTGTTCCAAGAGTTCCTGCATGGCTTGGGCTCCCGCGCCACTCGCCGCCTGATAGGTCGAAACAACGATTCGACGAATGGGGGCAAGCCGTCGTAGAGGCTCTATCGCCATGAGCAACAGAATAGTCGAACAGTTGGGGTTAGCAATAATCCCGTTGTGGGTCGCGATGTCTTCGGGGTTGATCTCTGGAATAACGAGCGGAACCTCTGGGTCCATACGAAACGCGGAGGAGTTATCGATGACCAGTGCTCCCGCTTTTGCGGCGGCATGGGCAAACTCTTTGCTCCGAGAGCCACCCGCAGAGAAGAAGGCGATGTCGATGCCTTCAAACGAATCTTTACTCAGCAGTTCAATCGTATAGGGTCTACCTCGAAAATGGAGGGTTCTCCCTACAGAACGCTCCGACGCGAGCAAACGCAACGTTTCCAGCGGAAACTCCCGTGTCTCCAGAAGGCGCAAAAACTCGGTTCCCACTGCACCCGTTGCGCCCGCAATGGCAACATGATAGGTTCTCATCCTCTTCCTCTCAACTTCCTCGTTTTTAGTAGTAGTGTAGGAAGTGTACTTTCAAAAAAGCCCTTTGTCAAGAAGCCACTGCACCGATCAAGCCCAATAGTCTCACTACTTGGTGTGCTTCACCTTTGAAGTCACCTGAGGCGATTCCTGCGTGGGCAAGAGAAAGGTGTTCTCTGTTTTAGATGGATACCCCACAAGAATACCCTTCTCCTTGAGATCAGCCACAGCGATATATGCCCAATGGCTTCGAGGAACATCAGCGAACGAGTCAGGTCTGAAAGCAGAATGTTTTACATCATAGCCAACTAGCGGCAATTCATTCTTAAACTCCGCTACAAGTCGTTTCAGGTTTGCACGATCTTCTTCTGTCACGGATGGTAGCTTGTTGGGCTTCTTGGCATTATCGATCTCCTCAACACGTTTTATTAGGCGGCTGAGTTCGACGGCAAGTTCATAGCGAGTCCCAGGGCGGCGAGAACCAAATAAAGGTGGCGGCGGCGCAAATTTGCTTCTTAAGCCCTCAAAGCCTTTCACTATCCAACTCCTCTCATCCACATCCTTAAACAGCTCTTGTTTTGCTTGAACCCCTTGAACGCTTGGCGTACCCCCAAACATCCCCATTGCCATGAAGACTGCACAGAGCATCATAACCCGACGTCGAGTAGACATTTCTTTCTTCTTTCCGGTTTGGCAGGTAGCCAAACTTTAGAGCAAACGGTTTTGTGGATTTATTTTACCCTCATTGCAATCAAAAGTGCAGAGGCTTTTTCAGACTGACAGCAGTGGGAGTTGCTTAACCGATCTTGGCAACAAAGTGAAGGTAGAGGTAGATGAGAGGAGCCACAAACAAGAGACTGTCGAACCGATCCAGAATGCCGCCATGACCGGGCATAATCGAGCCAAAATCTTTGATATTTAGCTCTCGCTTCAGTGCCGACTCGAAGAGATCACCGAGAGGACCAAAAACCCCTGCGATCAGCCCAACGACCGCACCCTCACCAAGAGACGCATGAATCCCCAGCGCGAACAGCAAGCCCGCAACAACCCCTCCCACCAAGCCCCCCAAGAACCCTTCCCACGTCTTTGCGGGAGAGATTTCTGGAGCCATACGCCGTTTACCAAAAGATTTTCCCACAAAGTAGGCAAAACTATCGGTTGCCCACACCGCCGAAGCCGTGAAAACCATCAGCCATGCACCCTGATCAAATTCGGGCAAGCCCGCGAGTTGCAGTCGTCCCGGCAACCCCCGCAGTAGCACAAAACTACTAAAAAGTAGCCCCAAGTAGATCATGCCCACCAGCCCATAACTCCCACGCAACTGCCCCAATATACCCTCTCCACGGTAAGCACGACGGAGACGCAAAGCAAGCACTAACACCAAAGCCCCTTGCAGTAGAGCAATGCGCTCCATCTGGAAAGGCTGGTGCATCTTCAGTGCCGAGTAGGTGAGCCAAGGAAAGAACAGACCGATCCACGTCAAAAGCGCGTTCAAAGGAACAGGGGCAGGCTTCCCATCCTCTCCTGCACGTCTCTTATACCCTCGGTTGAACTCGATAATCGCCACCGCTAGCAGTACCGTAACCCCAATAGTGGAAGGGAGCAGTCCGCAAAAACAGACCACTAAAAATAGCACAGCCCCAACGATAGCACTGATGATCCGAGTCAACATACGTTACGCCTGCCCCTCAGCTTTTGCATGGATACGCTCCTTGACAGGGCGCAAAATGAACGTCCCCACCGCTAAATAGAGCAGAACGAGACACAACACAATCCGATACCCAAAGCCGGGTCCAAACCCCGCAACCGACGCTTTCAAGGCTCCTTCATTAAATAGATAGGCAAAAGAACCGCCAACCAAAGGCGCAATCACCTGCGGAACCGTAAATGCCGCGTGCCAGATTCCCATAAACTTTGCCGAGTCGTGATCCGGCAGAAGGTTGGTTGCAAATGCCCAATCGACCGCCTGAAAAGCCCCATATCCCGCTCCAAAGACAAAAGCAGACGCAAGCGCGAAAGCGATATTACTCGTCAGCAGAAAACAGAGTATAGCCACCCCTGTGAGCGTAGTGGAGATATAGACGATCCGCTTTTTCGAGATTTTGTCGGCATATATCCCCGCAGGGAAGTTGCCCAAAAGCCCCGACACCGTCGCAATCGCCATGATCTTTAGCACAGTAGAGGCAGGGTTCTCTGCGCGAAGAGTGTCCTTGCAATAGTAGAATAAGAACTCAGTGGCGGTATAGAACCCCATGTTGATCACAAAACGCGAGGCGATGAGACGAAAGAAATCGGGATGCTCACTGGGTTTTGCCTTAAACGAGGAACTAACAGACTCCATGAACGACATACGGGGTGCCGGATTATCCACTGCCGAGTGTTCGTGTACAAACACTACGGTAAACAGCATGGCTAGAAACAGCACGACAGAGAGCGTAATACAAATAAGCCACAGCCCATGCTTTTGCTGAATCAGAATCCCACAGAGCATCAGCCCACCCAACTGCCCAATAAGGCTCCCCATGCCCATATAAGCGGATGCCTTGCCCTGCTCCGAACGGGGAACCATATCGGGAACAAAAGCTTGATAGGGAGAGGTGGCAATATTGAGCCAGAACTGGATGAGACAGAAATCGAGCATCAAGAGAGGCACGAGGCTCAGGCTAGGAGTCGCCTCCCCAATCGCAGCGAGCCAAAGCAGAGAGGGTATCGTCAGGAGAGAGCCAACAATGATATAAGGGCGACGACGTCCCATCTTCCAACGTGACCTATCGCTGATGGTTCCGATGACCAGCCCCACTAGAGTGGAGATCAATGCGCCCACTGCCAACGTCCAGCCTAAATAGAGGTCTTTTTTGTCGGGTGAGATTTTGGCGACGATGCTCTGAATAACGATGGAGATCATGCCTCCCCACACAAGAGAGAGCGAAAACCAGTAGATGCTCAGGCGAAGGTAGAGTGCCACTCCCTGCTTTGGATAGGTACGTTCCGGTTCTTGGCTCACGAGGAAGCCTCCTTCGCATAGAGATGCTTTTGTGCTATCTCATAGTCTTCCAATGTATCGACATCGTAGGCGAGTTCGGGCGCAACCCCCATCACTCCTTTACCACGACACCGCAATAGTTTTTCACAACGGGCTTCGATGTGCTTCACCTCTAGGCTACGGGTGAGGAGGCGAAAGAGCGTTCTAAACCCAACGATACGCGCCAAAGCGATTTGGCTCTTCCTCACCTCAAAAAGTTGCTCAATATGAGGACGTGCGCGAAGCAGCGCTTCGGGCGAGAGTTGAAACACACATCCCACTGTCACACTCCCTTGCCGAATGGGAACATAAGTACTCCCGGTATTCGGGTAGCGTGCCTCAAAGTCTTTGGCATGAATAATGGGAACCGCTATCTCTGCCTCCAAGGGGCACGCCTCCAAAAAAGAGGAGACTCCCTCCTGCGTGAGAAATGGGAGATCGGTGGTTGCTACGACCACTCTTTGAGCGGGGTTCGATTGACGTTGTAGCCAGTCCAAGCCTCGAAAGATGTTTTCGGGTCCCGACATCCCCTCAGAGAGTACTCCATCCACCTCACGCCGCTTCGCCTCATCTCCCACCTCTTCACCCCCAATGACGACAATACGTCCCACTCCCGGCGTCGCGCGAAACGTCTCTACGATACGGCGCAAGAGGGTACTCTCGTCCCAAGGAATGAGAGCTTTGTAGGTGACGCCCGTTGCCTCCGCAAAGGCTCCTTCGATGCGCCCTCCTGCGGGGAGGATCACATCAAAACTCGTTTTTGGAGACCCCTTAATCATGGTACTATTATTCGAGAGAGGTGCCTCCTTTTCCTCCGTTAATGCCTCTTTAGCCAACACTGGTCATACGTCGCTCTTCTGTCACCAAGAAGCCAAGGGCGCGTTTCAATGCTCCCACATCGGGGGACTTTTTCAGCGCGTCTCGCACATCCTTAATACCTGCGCGAAGCTCGATCAGGCTCGTAAGCTTCATCGCCTCTTTGTACTCTTTTTGAGCCTCTTGCCATTTGTCTTGTGTGGCATAGATCAGCCCCATATTGAGGCGCACATAGACGAGTTTACCATCAAAACCCAGTGCCTTACGGCTCATCTCCAACGCCTTCTCATACTGTTCTGCTCCATAGAGCGACCAGCCCATATTTCCATAGCTATAGGCATCGTTCTTGTCACGCTCCAAAGCCTTTTCATACTGTGCTACTGCAAGCAGATGCTCTTTCTTTGCCTCGTAGGCTCCCCCCAGTGCCGAATAGCCAAAGGACAGGTTGGGGATACGCTGAAGAACACTCTGTGCCGATTCAATGGCTTCGGCATGACGCTCCAAGCCAGAGAGAGCTGCAGAGCGTCCCAACTGTGCCTCCAGTTCATCTTGGTTGATACGTAGAGCCGCCTCAAAACAATCTAAAGCCTCTTGATACCGATTCTCTTGCAGATTCAGATTCCCAAGTCCATTATACGCGGCAGGGTTTCCCACCCCAAACCCAAGTGTGCGCTCATACGCCTCTCTTGCCCGAAGCAGGTCTTTCTCCCGCCGATAGGTCTCTGCGACTCCCAAACGAAGGCGCACATCGGTCTCCTTCAAACCGACTGCGCGTCCCAAAAGGTTCCGTGCCTCTTGAAACTTATCTACCTCCACCAATGCCATTGCCACATTGTAATAGAACTCTGGTGCAGAGGGGTTTAGGTCAAGCGCAACCCGGTAAGCGTCTATAGCCTCTGTGTATTGCTTCGCCTGCATGCAGGCTCCCCCAAGCCCCACAAATGCCTGTATGCTCTTCGCATCTTTTTGGGTAGCGAGTCGAAAAGTGTCGATAGATTGCTTAGTCTGCCCCTGTTGGAGTAGCGCAAAAGCGGTCTGAATGAGCTGTTCAAGAGTGAGGTTTGCCTCCGGTTTGGGCGGATCGACCTTCTTCTCTTCGGGTTTGGTCTCCTTCGGTTTCTTACTCTCTTTGGCAGGAGCGGGAGGAGGCTGTTTGCTTGGAGTAGCGGGTTTTGTGGGCTGTTGTGCAAGGCTAGCAGTTCCAGCGTAGCACAATAGAGCTATCAAAAAGACGGATTTTCGCATCGTGAAGTATCTCCCTTATAAATCCCCCACTCTTCACTAAGATTGTGGCAGGAATCTGCCCTCGAATCCGCGAAAGAGAGAGGCATGAAACGTACTCTTGCAGTTCTCTTTTCTTTGGCACTCTTCCTGCATGGAGGCGCATCTCTCGCCTCAAAAATTGACGCTCTGGCACGCCTGCAAAGTGCGATAGATCAGGTATTGGCAACTCCTGACCTCAAAGCCGGCTTTCAAGGCGTCTCTATTCTCTCTCTAAAGGATCATACCACCCTTTACGAACGGAACGCCGACAAGGTTTTTATTCCCGCCTCAAACACCAAACTACTGACCAGTGCCTTCGCTCTTCACCAATTGGGTTCCGAGTTCTCATTTGAAACATCGGTTCAGTATACGGGAAGTCTCCAAGCGGAGGGAGTCTTGCAGGGCGATCTTGTTCTCGTCGGCTCTGGTGACCCCACATTGAGCCTCGATAATCTACGCACACTTGCCCATCAGGTTGCCGTGCAAGGGGTGAAGCGCATACAAGGGGTCTTACGTCTCGACACCAAGCGTTTTGACACCGAACCCTATGCAGAGGGCTGGGCAATCGACGATGAAGCCTACTCTTACCAAACACCCATTCTGGGGATTAACCTCAATCACAACACCTTTGATCTCTATGTGCGCCCCGGCAAGGCTCCCGGCGATCCCGTAGAGATAGAAACGCGCCCTGCAATAGATGCCCGATGGTTTCATATCACCGCAAAGACCACAAAAAAAGAGGCGCTTACCATAACCCGCGATCACGATACGAAGACGATCACGATTGCAGGAGAACGGTCCGTCGATACAAAGCCAGAACGTACTCTTGTCGATTCGCTAGCAATACCCAACGTGTCTGAGTTTGTGCTTCAGCAGTTTGAAGCCTTGCTCAAGGCGGAGGGCGTTAGCCTCGAATCGACCTCGGCTTTCTCGCCACATGCCCCCCTGCAAAAACTCGCCTCCACGCGGTCGGAAAGCCTCCTCAAACTTCTCGAAAAGATGAATAAACCTAGCGACAACCTGATCGCGGACTGCCTTTTCTTGGCAAGTGCAAAGGAGGCGCCAAGCCTCTCTTGGTCACAGAGTCAAGCCCTCTACCCGAGTGCTTTCAAGCAGATGGGGTTGGATACAAACCACATTCGCATCAAAGATGGCAGTGGGCTTTCCCGACAAAACTTAGTCTCACCACGAAACCTTGTGCGCCTGCTGAGTTTTTGCGCCACGATGCCTGCCTCCTCCTCTTTCTATGATTCGTTGCCCATCGCGGGAGTCGATGGAACGCTCAAGAACCGTATGAAACAGACTCGCGCAGAAAACAATTGTCGTGCCAAGACGGGATCACTGGGAGGGGTTAGTAGCCTGAGTGGATACGTGAAGACTATGGACGGAGAACTGTTGGCGTTCTCTCTATTGATGAATAACCACACTTGTCCCTCCAGTAAAGCCCGCACTGCGCAGGATAGAATCGTTGTCTTACTGGCGGGATTCCGTCGTAAATCCCTCTCGAAATCGGAAGAGTAAAGCATGAATCCATTTATTCAATCTCGTGCTGCCGTTCTGCCTGCGCCGGACATCGCGCCCGAAGTTCGCACCTACAGTATTCCCCAACTGGAAACCGGAGCCGTCTTACTGAAAGTGATCGCCTCGGAGGTTTGTGGCACCGATGTGCATCTTTGGCACGGTCATCTCGCAGGAGTGCCCTACCCCTTGATCCCCGGTCATGTGAGCATTGGAGAGGTTGTGGAGACGGGGGGAGAGGTGCGCGATGTGGAAGGAAACCTCGCCACAAAAGGAGATGTCTACTCTTTTTTGGATGTGCATGGGACCTGCGGAGCCTGCTGGTACTGCCTTGTTGGGAAAGCAAGCACCCGCTGTCCATCTCGAAAAGTCTATGGAATCACGTTTGGGGCAGAGGACACGCCGGGCTTGGGAGGAGGCTGGTCAGAGTATCTCTATTTACGCCCCGGAACGCGCCTCCTCAAACTCGACCCTCAAGTCTCGGTGGACTCTTTCATTGGTGCGGGTTGTGGGCTGCCAACAGCAGTTCATGCCGTTGAACTGGCGCGTATTCAGTTGGGAGATAGGGTTTTGGTGCAGGGCAGTGGTCCTGTGGGGATCAGTTGTGCGGCTCTTGCCATGCTAAGCGGTGCAGGGTGGGTAGGAGTTATCGGCGCCCCCAAAGAGAGACTGAAGACCGCTCGCGCTCTGGGCGCAGACTGGACACGCGATATTTTCGAGACGACGCCGGAGGAGCGGATACGCGATGTGCGCGACGCAACCGGAGGGCGTGGAGCCGATATTGTGATCGAGGCGAGTGGGAACCCGCAGGCGGTTGTGGAGGGGTGTCAGTATGTGCGGGATGCCGGACGCTATGTGATAGTGGGGCAGTACACCGATCATGGCGACATCGCTCTCAATCCCCACCTCCATATCAACAAAAAGCACTTGGAGATTCGGGGCTGTTGGGGTTCCGACTTTAGCCACGTTTCTCGCGCTATGCAGGTACTCTCTCGGTTTGGCAGTCGTTCAGATTGGTCTACGCTCATCTCGCGTCGCTATGGACTAGAGGAGGTAGGACAGGCTCTCTTGGATGTAGAGGCGCGACGAGTGGTGAAGGCAGTCATTATCCCCTCACGGTAGAGGGCTACAGTGCTTCCAAACAACATATACGAACTCCGCTTAATGAGTACATGTATCCTTCAGAGTAGTCACTCTCTGGAACAAGGACTCTTTCACAGGAGTTAGCATTACCCCGCGCCAATACTCTCTTTATGATGAGGCGATAGGAGAATAATATGAATGGATTGATGATGGATGTTCCCTTAACGATACCCTCCATCTTGAAACGTGCCGCACAGGTCTATCCAGAGAAAGAGATCGTTTCACGTTGGAGCGATGGGAGTATCACAAGAACCAACTACGGCACACTCTACAAACGCGTGGTGCGCCTGATGAATGTACTTCGTGATTTGGGAGTTCAGCCCGGAGACCGAGTGGCAACAAGTGCTTGGAACAGTTCTCATCACCTAGAACTCTACTTCGCCATTCCGAGTCTGGGGGCGGTGCTTCATACCGTAAATATTCGGCTCTTCCCAGACCAGATTCGCTTCATTGTGAACCATGCAGAGGACAGATTCGTCTTTCTGGATCGATCTTTGGCAGGACTCTATGCCGAGTTACAGCCCTCCCTCACGACCGTAGAGCGGTATATTCTGATGGACGATAGGGGAACGCCCCCTACAACTATGCCCTCCCCCGCAAGCGATTACGAGACCCTCCTCGCCAGTGCTTCCGATGAAGAGTACTTCCCACCCCTTGAGGAGAACATGGCGGCAGGACTCTGCTACACTTCAGGGACGACAGGGGAGCCAAAAGGGACGCTCTATAGTCACCGTGCCACGTACCTTCACGCAATGGGGGCGTGTATGGTCGATTCGCTTGGCATTAGTGAAAAAGAGACCGTCATGTCCGTCGTGCCGATGTTTCATGCCAACGCGTGGGGGCTACCCTACGCCTGCGCCATGACGGGAGCGAAACAGGTCTTTCCTGGTCCACACCTGCTAGGAGGTGCTATCGCCTCGCTTATGGAGGCAGAGCAGGTGACACTTTCCGCAGGGGTTCCCACTGTCTGGAATATCCTCTATCAACATCTGAAACAGCACTCCCAAAAACTCACCAGTCTGCGCGTCATTATCTCTGGTGGCTCGGCGATACCCCGTAAGTTAATCGCCGACTATGAGCACGATTTGGGGGTTGAGGTCGTCTGTGTGTGGGGAATGACAGAACTCTCTCCCATTGGGACAGTGGCGCGACTCCGTGGCGCTATGCGAAACCTACCTGCCGAGAAACAGCTAGCGATTCGTGCCACACAGGGCATCTCCGTTCCTTGCGTGGAAATCGCTATCTTGAACGAAGAGGGAGAGTCATTACCGTGGGATGGAGAGAGTACCGGCGAGCTAGCATCCAAAGGTCCTTGGGTGGCGTCCGGTTACTATAATACGGGTAAGCCAAACACGGCTCTCACAAAAGACGGATGGTTTCTAACGGGTGATGTGGCGGCAATTACCCCCTACGGCTATGTCGAGATCACAGATCGAAAGAAAGATATGATCAAGAGCCGAGGAGAGTGGATTTCTAGTATCGACATGGAGAACCTTGCTGTAGAGCACCCCAATGTCCGGGAGGCGGCGGTAGTGGGGCGACATGATCCGGTGCGAGATGAGGTTCCTGTTGTGGCGGTAGTCTTGAACGAACCGCGCCCCCAAGAAGAGATCGCCCGCGAAATGCGAGACCTGCTTGCTACCCAGTTTGCTAATTGGCAACTACCAAAACTATCCGATATTCGGATTGTGGAGGCTCTCCCAAAGACAAGCGTTGGTAAGCTAGATAAAAAGGTGCTACGTGTGCAGATACTGAACAGCGAAACATAGAGGCTTTCGTTTTTTGCTTCGCCTGTCCTATTTACGCCGTGTCGGTATCAACCGAAAAGGAGTCCTCGTTATGCGTATTCTGCTCTCTACAGTGGTTACTCTCATTCTACTGCTGTCCCACCCTGTAACTCTCTTCGCGCAAGCCGTTCCAGAGGATTACCAAAAAGTGCTAACTTTTCTAAATAGGAAGGGGGATTTCAAAGCGAACGTCCTCAAGGTCAATATCCCGCGCTCCGATCTCAGCATCACCATTGATGGCTTTGCGGTTCCAACCCCCTACGGCTTCGGAGGTTGGCTTGCCATGACCAAAGGCAAAGGAGGTAATGAGGTGATGATGGGCGATCTCGTGCTTCTCGAAGACGAAGTGAACCCCGTTCTCTCCGCTCTACTTGACAACGGTATAGAGGCGACTGCTCTCCACAACCACTTCTTTTGGGATAATCCCCATATGTTCTATATGCACGTTCATGGTTTTGGGAAGGCAGAGGAGTTGGCACACAGAGTCAAACCCGCTCTCGACATCATCGGAACGATTAAGTCCCACATCCCAAATGCTCCTCAGCCCCATACCCCGCTTGCTGTCGGCACTTTCGATGCTAATCTGCTGGATAGCATCGTTGGCAGTACAGGAGATAAGCTGGCAGGGGGAGTCTACAAGTACACCGTTGGGCGCGACGACTTGAAAGTCAAAGAGATGGGAGCCATCATCAATGCCCGCATGGGATTGAACTCGTGGGCGGCTCTCTTCGGCTCAGATTCCAACGCGATTATAGCGGGGGACATCGCCATGTTAGAACCGGAGGTCAACACCGTTTTGAAAACCCTTCGCGCCAATGGACTCTCCATTGTCTCTATCCATCATCACATGGTGGGTTCCAAGCCGACCATAATCTTTCTTCACTATTGGGGACAAGGAGCGGCTTCCAAACTGGCAGTCGGCTTCAAAGCAGCACTGGATGTGCTTGGCAAAAAAAGCTCCGCCATGTCGATGCGCTGATACTAAAAGAGGCAACAACTACTCTTTTCTCTCTCATGGAAAGCCTCAGATTCACCTCCCGATAGAAGTCCTTCTCCCGAATCGGGAGAGGGATGCCCGCAGGGCAGGGTGAGGGCTGATACTACAAAGAGCCAAAATGAAGACTGCACGTCACTACGGGATCGGTTTGTTACTACTCTTACTCTGCTCTCCTTCTTGGGGGGCAGAAGTGGTGACGCTTGCCAACGGTTTACGCATCCTAACCGAGACACGTAACGACACACCGCTTGTCGCGATTCAAATGTGGGTACGTGCAGGTTCCCGAGAAGAGCAGCAAGGGGAGGAGGGTTCTGCCCACTTCGTCGAGCATCTCGTCTTCAAGGGGACGACAACCCGCAAAACAGGAGAGACCGATCTGGAATTGGAGCAACTAGGCGGCGTCTGGAAAGCAGCAACTGGTCCCGACTATGCCCGGTACGAAACTCGCATCACGCAAGAGGCTCTCGAAAATACCCTTGCGCTTCTTGCCGACTTTCTCCGCAACGCCACCCTACCAGCCGGCGAAATGGAGAAGGAACGCCCCGTTATTCTCGACGAACTAGCGCAACATCGCACCCAAAACCAAAACCTGCTCCTAGACCTCTTCTATCTCGCCTTTGCCCCAACAGCCTATCGCCACTCGCCCGGTGGAACCCCCGACGCTATTTTGAGCCTCAAACGAGACACACTGCTAAACTTCTATCGGCGCAACTATGCTCCCGCAAACTGCACATTGGTGCTTGTGGGCAACATCGAGCCCAAGCAGGCTATTGCGTTTGCCGCCAAACGGTTTGGAGATTGGAAACCCGCCTCAGCGACTCTGCCTGCAATGCCCACTTTCCCTCTCGTCGCCTCTCGCTATTTTGATGTGGCAGGGCAAACAGAGACAGAAAGCCTTGCATTGGGTTACTTGATTCCTGCCCAGCCGGACGCCTCACAATCGCTCCCTACACAGTGGGTAAAGCAGATGCTTCAGACGCGCCTCCGTGCCAAGATTGCCCCTTTGGAGGCTATCTTTCAATACACTCCCCGCCTCGGTTCCAACTTTATGCTCATTACAGCACATGCCCGCACTTCCAGAGAGTTGGAGGTGCTTTCCCAACTCAAGAGCCTTGTTTTGGCAGAGTGTGAGGGGCTTGTGAAAAGACCTCCCACCAAACTGGAGATCGAGATAGCAAGAAGCCATCTGCAAACGGAAGAGGCACTGGAAAGAGAAACCTCTCTTGGCGTCGCAAGTCAGATTGGCTACTCGGCACTTCTGCAAATTGCCCCACAAAAGCCAGAGACACGCCCCACACCTCAAGACATTCAAAAATTTGTTCAGGATTACCTCACTCCAGAACAACTCTTTGCTCTGCACCTGCTTGCAAAGGGGCAACAACCATGAAACGGCTCCTCCTTACCACTCTCCTTCTCCTGCTTCCCTTACGAGGGTTGGGCTATCCTGTAGAGCAGAAGACCCTCTCAAACGGGATTCGAATCCTCTTAGCTCCCGACACGCACTCTCAGTTTGTCACCCTCGTCGCCTACATACGGCAGGCTCCACCAAAATCCGTTCAGGAATCTGCCCTCAGCGAACTCGTTGCCCGCTCCCTCTTCTTTGGAAGCCAAAACCGCAGTTTCGATGCCGTTGCTCAGTCCGTGCGGCAAGTAGGAGGAAGCCTAGAGACCTACTACTCTCCAGAGGGAGTCGCCATTAGCTGCTTCACCATTCCAAGCCAATGGCGTGAGGCGATATACCTGCTAAGCGAAGCACTGAAAAACGCAGACTTTGCGCCAGACGCTCTCAATCGCGCTCGTCAGATCGTTGCCGACAACCAAAAAAAGAACGCTTACTTCACCTCAAGCGCCCTTCGTTCCACTCTCATCCAACGCCTACAAAGCCCCTATGAGTACGACCCTGCCCGCTATAATCGTGTCACCTCCGAACAGGCGCAAGAGTACTTCAAACGACGCTATGTCAATGAACGGATCGTTCTTGCAATTTGTGGGAAATTCGATTCCAAACAGGCTCTGCGCTCTCTCGATAACAATCTCTTTGAGCGCGAAACCGTTCCCCTAAAAGCCAGTCCAGCCCCTGCCCCCATCGAGCGAGAGAGTAGCCCTCTCAGCCGACAAGGGAAAAACTCACAAGCACACGCCTTGCTTGCCGTCAAACCCCCTGCCGTCGATCATGCAGACTATCCCGCCTTTACTGTGCTGAATGCGCTTTTGGGCATAGGACACTCCTCGCGCCTTCTCCACCATTTCCGAGAGCAGCAGGGCATTGGTTATGAGATGGGAACCAGCCTACAAGCGCATTTAGGGGAGCCACTTATCGCCTATCTTCAATGGGATACACAGAACAGCCCCACAACGCGCCCTCCCCTCGCCCAAATTCAAGCGCAACTGAAGACACAGGTCATCGAAGCAACCAAACAGCCTATCACTGAGAGTGAACTTGTGCGTGCCAAAAGCGTAGCCCTTAATCACCACCTCATGGCACAAGAGTCCCTACAAGATCGCGCCTTCCTGTTGGCATGGTACGAGGCAATGGGGGTTGGCTATACCTTTGCCGAGCGACTGCCCACCCTCCTAAAATCGGTGGGTCTTGCAGAGCTTGATCGCGTCGCAAAAACGTGGCTCACTAACCCCTTAGAGGCGATCCTCCTCCCCTCTCTCTCTCCCCAAAACAGCCCAAAAAACTAGGCAATTTTCTACCCTTTTTGGCTTGTCTACTATTTCCAAAGCCCGTCAAAATGCTAGAATCACTCATTCTCAAACAACCCTTTTGATGACGAGGAGTGCGACACAACCATGGCTAGACCCATACCCGAAATGGAGCGTGAAGCGATTCAAGAAGCGGAGCGAATGAAACAGCTGGACCGCCAAATACAAGAGCAACCCCTTCCCAATCGGAATTATATTCGTATTCGTGGCGCACGTCAAAACAACCTCAAAAACATCAATATCGACATTCCGCGCGATCAGTTGGTGGTCATCACAGGGCTGAGCGGAAGTGGTAAATCCTCCCTCGCCTTTGATACCCTCTATGCCGAAGGGCAACGTCGCTACGTCGAAAGCCTCTCCGCCTATGCCCGTCAATTCTTGGGGCAACACGACAAACCAGATGTAGATCAGATCGAGGGTCTCAGCCCCGCCGTCGCCATAGACCAGAAATCGACGAGCAGAAATCCGCGCTCCACTGTCGCCACCGTTACCGAAGTCTACGACTATCTGCGCCTCCTCTATGCCCGCGTGGGCATCCCACACGATCCTCGCACAGGAGAGCCGCTTCTTCGCCAAACTATTGAGGAGATGGTGGATCGGATTTTGCGTCTCCCGGAAGGAAGCCGTATCCAGATTCTCGCTCCCATCGTGAGGGGAAGAAAAGGAGAGTACAAGAAAGAGCTAGAGGAGATTCTCAAAGAAGGGTTTGTTCGCGCCCGCATAGATGGCACTCTCCACGATCTTTCTGAAGAGATTCCCAACCTTGAACGCTACAAACAACACACGATAGAGATCGTAATAGACAGACTGGTAATCAAGGAGGGGCTCCGCAGTAGGGTTGCCGACTCCCTAGAACAGGCACTCCGTCGCGCAAAAGGGCTTGCCACCATAGATGTCTTCGCGCATGGATACCAACCTGCCCACGAACTCCAATTCAACGAGAATTTCACCACCCAAGATGGAGAGTTCAATTTCGAGGAGATAGAACCCCGGCTTTTCTCCTTCAATTCTCCCTACGGAGCCTGCTCAGACTGCCATGGGTTAGGAAACAGAGCGGAGTTCTCTGCACAACTCATAGCTCCAAACCGCAACCTCAGCCTGCAAGAGGGTGCTTTGCGCCCCTTCGTTCCCAAGTCTGGCAAAGAGATGCTTCACGACTACTTAAGAGGCGTATTTGAGGCAGCGGCAAAAGAGCTCGGTTTCACCCTAGAGACTCCCCTCAAAGACCTCACTACCCATCAGTTTGACCGGCTCATGCAAGGGCTGCCCAAGCAGGTAACCGTCGAGGTCCGCACCAAACACGGGCGCATTCATCGCTTCGAGACAGACTTTGCAGGCTGTATTCCCATGCTTGAGCGTCGGTATCGGGAGAGCACCAGTGAAGGGTATAAAGAGGAGTTGGAGCAGTATCAAACCGCTTCGCCCTGCCCCACCTGTAAAGGCAAACGCTTGAAACAGGAATCCCTCGCCGTCACCATCCACAAAATCAATATCTCCGACCTCTGCTCTCAATCTTTGGAACGCGTCTCTCAGTTTTTCCAGAACCTCCAACTGACGGACCGTGAGATGATGATCGCCCGCCAGATCATAAAAGAAATTCGGACGCGCCTCGGCTTTCTCGTCGATGTCGGTTTGGGCTACCTCACCCTTGACCGCTCTGCTGCCACCCTCGCGGGGGGTGAAGCACAGAGGATTCGCCTCGCCACACAGATCGGCTCTGGTCTCATGGGGGTTCTCTATATTTTGGATGAACCGAGCATCGGGCTTCACCAACGGGACAATACAAAACTTCTCCGCACCCTCGAACACCTTCGGGATTTGGGCAATACCGTTCTCGTTGTGGAGCATGATGAGGAGACTATGGAGTCGGCAAACTGGCTGATCGATATTGGTCCCGGTGCGGGTGAGCATGGAGGCTATGTTGTGGCGGAGGGGACTCCCGCGCAGGTGAAAGCGAATCCAAACAGTATTACAGGACAGTTTCTTAGTGGCACACGCAAGATCGTCGTCCCGGAAGTACGACGCCCTATCACAGAGCGTCAAATAGAGATACTCGGCGCAAAG
Organism: Chthonomonas calidirosea; assembly: GCA_945878775.1. GTDB lineage: Bacteria > Armatimonadota > Chthonomonadetes > Chthonomonadales > Chthonomonadaceae > CAIJLM01. The sequence continues at coordinate 15,871 of CAMCUQ010000009.1, read as the reverse complement.
GGAAACAACCTCAAGAACGTGAATATTCGTATTCCGCTCGGACTCTTTGTGGCGGTCACGGGCGTCTCAGGTTCCGGCAAATCGACTCTCATTCAAGAGACTCTTTTCCCTCGCATCATGCACTACCTCCACGGCTCTTATGCGGTCTGGGGCGCACATGACGAAATACGAGGGCTTGAGCAGATAGATAAGCTCATCGACATTAACCAATCTCCTATCGGGCGCACTCCGCGCTCGAATCCCGCCACCTACACAGGAGTTTTCGATCAGATTCGGGAGCTATACAGTAAGACGCAAGATGCCCGCATCCGAGGCTATGAACAGGGACGCTTCTCTTTTAATGTGAAGGGGGGACGGTGCGAATCCTGTAAAGGGGATGGTATCCTCAAGATCGAGATGCACTTTCTGCCCGATGTCTATGTTCCTTGCGAAGTCTGTAAAGGGAAACGGTATAACCGTGAAACCCTCGAAGTGAAATACAAGGGCAAATCGATCTCCGATGTGCTGAATATGACGGTTGGGGAAGCCGCTCCCTTCTTCGAGGCGGTTCCCGTTATCTCCCGCAAACTCCAAACCCTGAACGAGGTTGGGCTAGGCTATATCCGGCTAGGGCAACCCGCCACAACGCTCTCCGGCGGTGAGGCACAACGGGTGAAACTCGCCTCAGAACTCGCAAAACGTGCCACAGGGCGCACGCTCTATATCTTGGATGAACCCACAACCGGACTCCATTTTGCCGATGTAGAGAAGCTGATAGGGGTGCTGAATCGACTCGTTCAAACGGGGAATAGCGTTCTCGTCATTGAGCATAACCTCGACGTGATCAAGACCGCCGACTGGATAATTGACATGGGACCTGAAGGGGGAGAGGCAGGGGGAATGCTCATCGCGGAAGGAACACCGGAACAGATCGCACAGAACGCCGATAGCCACACGGGATACTATCTCCGCAAGCATCTCAGCCTATAAAGCTCTACCTACCAAAAATGAGGGCGTTTTTGTCCTAAACAGGGGCGAAAAGCGTAGCGGCAGATATTTTGGATTGGAGCGATTGAAACACCTGCTCAATCTCAATTCTAGCTTCGGCTTGTAGCCCAAGACAAATGCTAATCCCCTCAGCATCCGTGCTTAAGCGAGACTGCATCACAATCTTGAGCGTGCTATCCAGTTGTTTATCCATTCGGTAAGTATGGAAATGGATAGAATCGCCAAGTGAAGCCGGATTCGTCAAGTGACCAAAATTGAACTCTCGCTCCATATAGGAGAGAAGGCGGTCTTGGATCACAAGCACCAATTTCTTGTGAATATGCTCAAAAGTTTGAACCTTGTGATGCATTTGAACCAGAATCGTTTTCGCGGTCATCTTCCAATTCATCCCATAAGGCTTATCAGAATCTTCTGCCGCATCATTCCGAGGAACCCCTAGCTCCTTCAAGAGACGTTGCCGCTCGGGCCAAACGGTTCCTGTGGTATCAAGGGTCTGAAGTTCAATCCCCACAAAGTCTTTCACCCTCCCCTCTCTTACAGACACAAGTACATAATCTACACTTCCACCGGGAACCGATATTTCAGAAACAATATGGAGTTCGTTACCCGGTTCGTGTGTCGTGAGCAGGTGAAGGCAATCCGTAAAAATTTGGCGTCTCTCAATAAGGCGTGTCGGGCAAATAATAATAGGCTCTGCGGGGCGACCATAGAGAACGGTGCAAGTGCCTATGGATGTGTCGGGATCACTCTTCCTAACCTTCCAACATTTCCTTCCCAAAAAGGTGCATTGCTGGCTTTGAACAATAGTATTCCAATCTTCCCCCTGCCTCTCTCCTGAGTGACCAAAGAGTTCTGCCACGTTACTCATGGAATGAATAGGCACCTTTCTTGCGCGATCTCGATGTATTCTTGTGAGATGTCTATCCCTAAAGATTTACGTCCAAGATTGCGGGCAGCAAGCAGCGTTGTTCCCGTCCCACAGAAGGGATCAAGAACAATACCTCCTAGGGGACAAGTGGCATGAATGGGAATATAGCACAAGTCTATGGGGTAAGGGGCAAAATGCGAGACCCTATTTTGTGTGTCTTCGGGAAGTATATCCCACACATCACTTGGTTTGCTACCTTTAGGGTGATAGCACAGAAAATAGAATCCCTTGTCACGCAGTTCCTTTGCGCGTCCCGATATTTTTGCGCTATCGGAGTGTGTCGTTCTTTGTTGCCCTCGTATAATCATTCTGAAATCGGAGATACAGCCTGTGGCAAGGTCGGAGAGCATTTTGTTTAGTGCTTGGGAGGCAGCGATCTTCTCGTTGTCACAGAGTTCGGTAGAGAGTTCGATCTGGCGTTTATAGCGCACACCGGAAACCCCTGTCGCCGAAACAATGGCACCGTTCACAACCTTTGTTTTGCGAGGCTTCGAGCGGATAGCGTCGACATTGTAGTAGTATTTCGACTGTTTGACAAAGTGGAAAATATTTTCATGAACGTTGCCCAGGCGATCCTTCGTGTTGTCCATGCCGCCTTTGACCTTGTTCCAAATAACACTATTTCGTAATATCCAGGACTGATTGTCAATAAGCTCTAAGGCAACCCGCCAAGGAATGCCGAGAAGCTCCTTCTCTTGATAAGTATCACCCAAATTCAGCCAAAGAGAGCCTTCTGGTTTTAGAACACGTTGGATTTCTGCAAAGACAGAGGAGAGGTTTTGGATATATTCCCGAAAATCGGGTTCTAATCCGATCCCACCATTGGCATACTTCCGTTTCCCCCAATAGGGAGGGGAAGTCATCACACAATCTATCGTCGCATCTGGTAGCTTGCAAAGCACCTGAGAAGCATCACCCAGCATGAGAAGCGGCTGTATACTCGGCTCTCGAATATAATCCTCAAAGAGCGATCTCTGCTCCCCACTCAACATGGATTCAGAGTTTGTAACCGAGAGGCTTTTTGTCTGTACCGTAGGTGTCCCCATATCGTTTGTCTGCCCTCAAGAGGTGCTTTCAATGTGCGGGGTGTCCGTGCCATCATTTGGGAGGGCGAAGAATCTCTCCTAACAAGGCACTTGCCTATCTCGAAAGCCAGCCTATTGAGATAGGCTAGACTGCCCACTCGTCGGAACTGTCCAGACCAATGAGGTTGACTTCTATTCCAGCGTCGTGCAAAAAATGCAACGCGGAATCGAGGTTTTCTCTTTCTCCCAGTAGTTCGAGCGAAATGAAGCCACCAGAATGGGGATCGACATCGGCACGACGGATATTTGGAATTAGATCAAACTCAACCACAAGCCGATAGAGGATAGGCTCATGCACCCGCTCTAGCGGATAGGTGAGTTGAATACGAAGAGTCTCTTGAGCCATAATGGTATCTCCCTATCGTGCCGCTATCACTTCATTCTTGCGTATTTGCCCCTGTTCTTTGCGCTCTTTAAGGTAATGGAAGAACTCTCCCCCCTCACGCAAGCGACGCATGAACATTTGCCTATCGGTGAGCATCTCTGCCACGATCTTGGATATTTTGGAAGGACGGAAGTAGAACTCCCGATACATCCTTTCAACCGCGTCCTCGATCTCTCCGGGTGACATTCGCTCATAACGGAGTGTGGAGACCTGAATGCCAGAGCCAGAAATGAGGCTCTCTTGTGAGAACCAGTTGTTTGCTTGCGCCTGTGCGTAGAGTTCTGTGCCGGGGTACGGGGCAGCAATAGAGACCTGAATGGTATGCGGATCGAGTTCTTTCGCAAAATCAATCGTCTCACGCACCGTTTCGGGGGTCTCCACGGGCAGACCAATGATGAAGGTTCCGTGTACTTTTATGCCGAGCTTCTTGCAGTTCTGCATAAACTCACGCGCCATCTCCAGTTTGATACCCTTCTTAATTCGGTTCAGAATCTCTTGGTTACCCGACTCGAAGCCGACAAGCAGGAGGCGTAGCCCGTTGTCGCGCAGTTGTTTTAGAGTATCGTAATCCACATGGGCGCGAGCATTACAACTCCATGTGAGATTGAGACGCTTCATATGTTTGCTGACTTCAATGGCGCGTTGCTTGTCGATAGTGAAGGTATCATCGTCGAACATATATTCGCGCACCTTGTCCCCAAAGAGCGACTTGGCGATCTCCATCTCTTTGCCAACGGCTTCGGGACTCTTGCTTCTGTACTTGTGACCGCCAATGGTTTGGGGCCAAAGGCAGAAGGTGCACTTCGCAGGGCAACCGCGCCCTGTGTAGAACGAGATATAGGGGTGCAACAAATAGCCGATGAAGTACTTGGTGATGTCGAGATCACGGGCATAGGTGGGAAGCACGCTTGGCATGGCATCCCAATCGGTGATGAGGGCACGATCTGGGTTGTGCTGTATCTCTCCGTTTGCATCACGGTAAGAGAGCCCTGTTATTTCGTTCCAGTCCCGTCCTTCTGCCAACTCTTTACAGGTATAGTCAAACTCATGGCGGGCAGCAAAGTCAACTATTGGGTTTGCGCGGAGAGTCTCGTCTGCAAGAACAGCGACATGCGCTCCAATAAAACCGACCTTCATCTTCGGATTATGCGCCTTCAGTTGCCGAGCGCACTCCACATCATTTGCCAGTGAAGGGGTGCTGGTGTGCATGACAACGAGATCATAGTCCTTCGCGAGGCTGAGCATCTCTGGTACGCCGAGATTGTGCGGAGGCGCGTCCACAAGCTTACTCCCCGGAACAAGGGCAGCAGGCTGGGCAAGCCAAGTGGGATACCAGAACGAGGTGATCTCGCGCTTTGCCTGATAACGCGATCCTGCGCCTCCATCAAAGCCATCAAATGAGGGCGGACTGAGAAAAAGTGTCTTCATAACAGTGGGAGTTGCTCCTATAGGCTAACTTACTCGACGCGAAGCCAATTCGCTACCGAGATAACAACCGGAAGTTGTGCAATGCGCTCTTTGGCGCGTCGAACATTTGCGTTGGGTGCCTCATGGGTGATCCAAACGATCTCCGCCTGATCTCCAAATGTCGCCCTCTGCACGACGGTTTCAATAGAAATAGCGTTTTCACCGAGTTCGTAGGCGATACGTGCGAGGACGCCCGGCTTGTCCTGAACATCCATACGGAGATAGTGCCTTGTGCAGACATCATCCATGGGAACCACGGTCTTATGCTCAAAACAAGTGCAAGAGACTCGCCCTGTAGAGCCAAAGCGAAGGTTTCGGCAGACATCCATAATATCTCCCACGACGGCACTACCTGTGGGTCCACTGCCTGCCCCACGCCCGTAAAACATCACATCTCCCACCGAGTAACCGCGCACCAATACCGCATTATAGACATCATGAGTGGAGGCAAGCGGGTGCGACTTGGGAAGAAGTGTGGGGTGAACACGCACCTGCACCCGGTTCCCCTCCATGCGCCTGCCGATCCCCACCAATTTGATGATATACCCTAGCTCCTCGGCATAGGCAATGTCGGCTTTGGCGATGTGGGTAATTCCCTCTACATAGACATCGTTCACATTGATACGGCTCGTGAAGGCGATGGAGGAGAGGATCGCGATCTTATACTGCGCGTCATATCCCTCAATGTCGTTGGTTGGGTCTACTTCTGCGTAGCCATGCGCCTGTGCTTCAGCAAGAACGGCATCGAAGTCGGCATGCTCCCGCGTCATTTTGGTGAGGATATAGTTTGTGGTTCCATTGATGATCCCCATAACCTCTTCGATCTGATTACCAGCGAGAGCGTTCTTCATGGGTTGAATGATGGGGATTCCGCCAGCGACACTACCTTCAAACTGAAAATCGAGATTGGCATGACTGGCTGCCTCCATGAGAGGCTGCCCTTCTTTGGCGATCATCTCTTTGTTTGCGGTCACGACCTGTTTGCCGTTATGGAGAGCACGAAGCACAAATTCTTTCGCCGGGTCCACTCCCCCAATAAGTTCACAAACAATATCAATATCGGGATCGTCTATCACTTCATAGGCGTTGTTCGTTAGGAGGGCGCGATCCACTTTGACAGCACGTGGCTTCTCTAGATCACGCACAGCGATGCGCTTGATATGGAGAGGAATTCCAATCTTCTGTTCGATTTCGGCGCAGTTCTTCTGGAGTAGGTCTACTGTTCCTGAACCAACGACCCCCAGCCCCAAAATACCTATCTCAATGCGATCCTTTTTCCATGGCTGCATGGTAACGGCAAAACCTCATTATTTCTAGCCTGCTCTCAGTAGTACGAGGGTCTCTCCCGCCTGTACCAGCTTGCCCTCTTTGGCAGGAATGGAGACGACAACGCCCGCCAGTTCAGCAGGAATTTCGGAAAATATTTTCATTGCTTCGATGATGCCAATAGCTTGTCCCACAGCGACAGGCTGACCAATATCAATAAGGGGAGGGGCTCCCGGTTGGTTGGAGCGATAGAAGACCCCCACCATGGGAGATTTGAGCGCGATCAGCCCTGCCGTATCTTCCGCAGGGGCTGAGGCTTTGGAGGATTGAACTGTTCTGGAAGCCGCAGCTATCTGTGCGACGGGTGGTCTTGTTGGAGTGACATTGGGAGTGCTCTCAACTACCGTTACTGCGGTGCTTTTGGGAGCTTTCCGAGAGTAGGTTGCGCCTCGAATACGAAGCGTCTGCTCACCCTCTTCCAGTAATATCTCCTCCAGACCATGTTCGTCTACGAGTGCGAGTAGTTTTGCAATATCCTCAAGTTCAAAACCGAGTATCGCCATGCAAGCGTCCCATCCTTCTCCACCTTACCGAATCTCTGTATGTGTTCGAGAGTATACTTTCCAAAGGGTATCTTTGTCAAGGAGAGGAGGAGATCACCGCCTCTGTCTCGAAACCTCCTAAAAGTTCTACCTGTGAGGAGACCACCCCCATGCGAGTCCTTCGCCCTCTTGTTTTGGTTCTCATGTTCGTCTGTGTTTTTGCCTCTTTGAACTCTTTCTGTTTTGCCCAAGACGCTCTTGATCGTATCCGTCAACGGGGTGAACTCGTTATTGCGACGGATGCAACGTACCCCCCCTTTGAATTTCGGGAGGCGGAGGTGCTAAAAGGGTTTGATGTGGAGCTTGGAAACGAGATCGGGAAAGAGTTGGGAGTCAAAGTCCGTTGGTTGAATCTGGAATGGGCAGGGGTGCTTGGCTCACTGGAGAGTCAGAAGTGCGATCTCGTCATGGCAGGGGTCACCATTACGGAGGAACGCAAGCAGAAGGGGTACCTCTTTTCACGCCCCTACTTTCTTTCAGGGCAGACAGTGGCAAAACGCAAGGGCGACTCGCGGATTCAGAAGGCACAGGATATTCTCGATAAGCGGGTTTCGGTGCAGATGCAGACGACGGGGCAGTTTGCGGCAGAAAAGATCGGGGTTCCGAAAGACCGTTTGGCAAAGTTCGATGTGTTGCAAGATGGGCTGATGGATGTGCGGAACAACAAGTCAGATGCGCTTGTTGCCGATCTCCCTGCCCTCAAAGAGATTCTAAGGAAGAACTTTCCAGAGTTGGAGTTGGTGGGGGGAATTATTCAAGAGGAGAATGTTGGGATCGTGGCATGGAGAGCAGAGGCGCGGCTTGTCTCTGCGGTCAACTTTGCCCTCGAAAAGATTATGGTGGATGGACGGTATGCACGCCTCCATGCAGAGTGGATTCGAGAACCGTTGACGACCCAGATTCTGGGGGGTCTTGATCGGGTGGGCAAAGCAGGCTCTGTGGTCGCTCCTGCACGCACCTTTGAGGGGCTAGAGTTTCTCACGAAGCAGAAGCGAGAGGTCGCGGGCAGTTCTGGGAACGTTCAAGGTGGCGCACCAACTCCTCCCACAGCCTCCGCGCTCAGTATTCGATGGGATGTAATACGGGCTTCGCTTCCACAGTTATTTCTAGGGGCGCGGGTCACCCTCATACTCACGTTCTTGACCCTCCTCTTTGGAACTCCTGCGGGGCTTGCAGTTGCGCTCTGCCGTATCTCGCGCATACGAGCGTTGCGTTGGTTGGCAGTGACCTACATCGAGATTGTGCGTGGAACTCCCCTATTGATGCAGATTTATGTGATCTATTTTGTTCTACCGGCACTACACCTTGATTTTTCGCCTTTTGCCTCTGGCATCATTGCCCTGAGCGTGAACGCGGCGGCGTATATCGCCGAGATTTTCCGAGGAGGGATCGAGAGCATCGATTCGGGGCAGATGGAGGCGGCGCGTTCGCTGGGTATGGACTATTTCGGAGCGATGCGGTGGGTGATATTGCCCCAGACATTGCGACGAGTACTGCCTCCTCTAACAAATGAAGCCATTGCGCTTCTGAAAGATTCTTCCCTCGTTTCGGTGGTAGCGGTCACAGAGTTGATGCGCGAAGGGAAAGAGATCGCCACCAATTCCGGTTCCGCAACCACGGTCTACCTTGCTATTGCAGTGATCTACTTGTTACTCACGCTACCGTTGACCTACCTTGTGAGCCGCTTGGAGAACCGTTGGCAACCGATACGCCGTGAGGCAAAAGTCCAGAAGGGAACCAAAGCCTAATGACACAGATACTGGAGATTCATCAACTTGAGAAGAGTTTTGGCTCATTGAAGGTGTTGGAGGGGATCGATCTGACGGTGAAGGAGGGGGAGGTTGTTGCGTTAATAGGCGCGTCTGGTAGCGGAAAGTCTACCCTACTGCGATGTATCAATAGACTGGAGCCTCCCTCTGCGGGGCGCATCCGTTTTATGGACGCAGAGGTCACGCCCTCAAACCTGAACTGGGTTCGGAAGCAGATCGGGATGGTGTTTCAGCGATTTAACCTTTTCCCCCATTTGACGGCGTTGGAGAATGTGGCGTTGGCTCCACGCAAGGTGCTTGGTGTCTCTGCGGAGGTGGCTTTGCGGGAAGGCAGGGAGTTATTGGACCGGGTACAACTGAGTGAAAAAGCACAGAACTATCCGGGCGAACTCTCTGGAGGACAGCAACAGCGAGTGGCGATTGCACGCGCCCTTGCAATGAATCCGCGCCTGCTTTTATTTGATGAACCCACTTCGGCACTCGACCCAGAGCTTGTGGGGGAGGTGTTGGCAGTCATGCGGAATTTGGCGCGTGAGGGCAGAACGATGGTGGTTGCCACACACGAGATGGGGTTTGCGAAAGAGGTGGCGCACCGCGTCCTCTTTCTGGATGCGGGGCGCATTTTAGAGCAGGGTACTCCCGAAGAGATTTTTTCAAACCCAAAAGAGGAGCGAACCCGCACGTTTCTAGCACGTATTCTGGAGCGATAGGAAGAGAAAGGAGTCGATATGGCAATTCACCACTTTACACCACAACACTACTATAATGCGATGGGGACCTATCCGCCTGTATTGCGAATCGCGGACGGGGATACCGTTATCACAAAGACAGCCGATGCGATGGGACATGATGAGCATGATCAGCCCGTAGCAAAGCGGGGAAACCCACAAACGGGACCCTTTTACGTGGAGGGGGCAGAGCAAGGCGACACGCTTGCCGTCACCTTTGATCGGCTCTACCCAAACCGACGCATAGGTTATACCAATGGACGCCTTGCTGCAAACGTGGTCGATCCTGAGTATGTGCGTGAGATGCCGATGCAGAGTCCTTGGTGCGAATGGGAGCTTGATCTGGAAAACGGAACAGCTACCTTCGCAAAACCAGAGACGAAATTGGGGAGACTGACGCTTCCTTTGCGCCCGATGCTCGGCTGTTTTGGAGTCGCACCTGCGGGCGAACAGGCAATCTCGACTGCAACTTCGGGTCCGCATGGTGGCAATATGGATTATAAGGGATTTGAGCAGGGAGCAACTGTCTACTTTCCTGTGGAGGCAGAGGGGGCACTTCTCTTTGTGGGGGATGGACACGCCATTCAGGGCGACGGTGAGATCGTTGGTACGGGGATCGAAATCTCGTTTGATGTGCAGTTCACGGTGAAGGTTCTTAAGGGCAAACGTATCTTCTGGCCCCGTGCCGAGAATGAGACCCATATCATCACTGTCGGCAATGCCCGCCCACTAGATCAGGCACTACAACACGCGACAACCGAACTGACGCGCTGGCTTCTCGAAGACTACGGTCTCGATCCTGTGGGGGCGCATACGCTATTGGGGCAGTGTATCGAATACGAGATCGGGAATGTGTTTGATCCCGCCTACACCGTCGCTTGCAAAGTCGCCAAGAGTATATTGCGCCAATTTGCCCCTTGAACGCCCAAAAAGCCTTCTTTTCGGAGCAAAACTAGTCGGTAACGTCTTTTCCGCCTAATCCCACGCTCATTTTGTCACCAACAAAAAGCCAATGGAGATCGGGTCCCGTGCCGTAGCGGGCAGAGGTGGTGCGATCTAGGTCTACGGGGTGAACGTGTCCATCTGCAAAAGCAAGGTTGAGGCGCGAGCGACGATCATGTTCTGAAAAATTGGGGTCAATATGAAAACTCCACTGCTCCCAAAGCATTGCCATTTGAGAGGGGGAGGGTATTTCTAGCTCTCGATGCCCCAAGGCAAGCCACATTTTATACTCGTAGGAGGTAGTGGGTGGGTTATGGCGTTTGTCGGCAGGGCAGTAGAAGAGAGCCGTTGTGGAGTAAGGCTTGGTGAGGGTATTCCAACTAACTTGACCGGGTTCGAGAAACTGCCCTTGACAAAACCGATCATGCCAATAGACAGGATTGGCTGCATTTAGGCGACTGGCAGGGTCTACGGTAAAGGCGGGATATACCGAATCGTAGTCTTGAAGATAAAGTTCTAAGGACTGCGCTACCTGATGCATACTGGTGAGGCAGGAGGTTCGTTGGGCGTTATTGATCGTTTTCAAAAAGACGGGGAAAGTGATTGCCATAATGGCAGTAATGATGGCTAAGACGACAAGCAACTCCACCAATGTCATACCGTCATGGCGTTTTTTGCACTCGTATGGAAGCTCGCAGATACGTTCTGTCATCGGCATTAGAGGCAGAGACCTTCTCAGAGAAAGGGGGTCTTTCGGCATTTGCACTACAATCTCTGACTGCGAAGCGGCAGGTTTTGTTATCTTAAATCTGAAAAAACACCTTGCACACTCCTTGTTTTTCCTTCTCACCGCTCCCTCTCACTCGTAAATACGAGAGAAAGGGAGCGGTTTTTGGAAGGTAAACACCCCTAGTTCCTAAGAGCCTGCCCTAACGACGTGGGTTTAGCGTCTGGTCAATGGTGCTACGACAATCCCGCAGATGGAGAAGAGTCTCCGTGTCTTTCACTTTGGGGATCGAGACACTGAGAGAACCCAATAGCCCCTGCAATGCCCCACGCAGTGCCGCACGAACTTCGCTAGGATTGGAGGTGTCTGGGTCGAAGTAGGTCTTGATGCGAGCAAGGTAGGTGCGTTGTAGATTGCGACGGAAAAGGCTAATCTGAGGAGAAGCCGTCTTCAGTTCTGACCAGATTCCCGATTGGAGATCAGCAACCATCTCCGTAACCGAGTAGGCGTTCTTACCAAGGAGCGCCTGCCCATCCGTCAGCCTTTGGAAGCGTGCGGGAGCAAGCAGGAAGTTCAGGACAGAGCCTTGATAACGAGAGACAGCGCCAGAGATGCCCGAAGAGCCGATCTTGTTCATGACAGCGGGCTGAACAAGGGTAGCGGTTCGCTTGAAGGCATAGTCTTGCAAGAACTGCATTGCTGCCTGTTGGCGTGCCTTTGGAACGTGGCTAAAGACATCACCTCCACGCCCCGCATGGTAGTCGGTTTCTGTAACTCCTCCAATAATGGCGGTGACATGAATCATCTCCATCATGTACTGTTGCATCATACTTCCAAACATCTCGTTGAGGCGTGAATAGTCCTCTCCAAACTTTGACGTGACGGGAATAAGCAGCCTTGAGACACGCTCTAGATTCGCGAATCCGAGTCGCCCTGCCTCTATCCCATCGTTAGTGAGGTCTTCGATCTGGACGCCGGGATCATCAGACATAATGACAGAGCTGTTTTCCCTGTTTCCAAAGCGCACCGTGGGATCGGTCACTTGCCGGGAGGCTATCAAATCGAGCGCACTTTTTTCGTCGTCCGAAGTACGAGCGTTCTGTGGCTTATAGCCCCACTCGATGGCGAAAAAGTCGTAGGGACCAAGCTTGGGAATGAGGCGCACATTGTCGCCGGGTTGCGCCACATAGTTGAAGCGACCATAGTCCATGATCGAGGCTTCATCTCCCCACTTTTCGGTAAAGGCTTTGTTGCGAAGTTGTGCTACGGTAAACGCAGAGCTACCACGGTGATTATGCCGTAGCCCCAGCGTATGCCCAACCTCGTGCGCCACAACGTAGCGGAGAAGCTCTCCCGTGAGGTCTTTGGGGAAAGGAAAACTGCGAGCGCGGGGATCAAGGGGTCCACATTGAGAGAAGTACCATGCCTCTTGCAATTTCAAAATGTCGTGCCAGACGATGATGTGCGCCGAGAGAATCTCTCCCGTGCGTGGATCGTGGACGTGGGGTCCCATTGCGTTCTCGATGGCGTTTGGAGCCCAGCGAATTACGGAATAGCGGGAGTCCTCTGGATCCCAGTTTGGGTCTTCTTTCTCAGTAGGGGCATCCTTGCAGATAATGGCGTTTTTGAAGCCTGCCTGCTCGAAGGCGGGTTGCCAGTCCTCTACCCCTTTCTTGATGTAAGAACGCCACTCTTCAGGAACCTCACGGCTTACATAGTAGATAATGGGCTTGATAGGCTCTGAAACGGCGGCAGAGGGGTCTTTCTTTTCTAAGCGATAGCGGGAGATATAACTGCGATCCACAATGCGGTTCTCTGCTCGCCCTGCATCTTGAAAGTCTTCGGTGAAGTAGCCTACCCGTGAATCGGCGAGGCGTCCAATAAAAGGCTTCTCTGGTAGGAGGGCAAAACTGTGATGAAGAGTGGCAGTGGCACTAGACGCGCCTCGCCCCGGAGGAAGCCCGAAAGTAACGAGAACTCGTGCCTCTATGTTGGTGGGGAAGGCTTTTATTCGATCTAGGTAAGAGCGACTAGGATCGACTCCCATTCCACCAAAGCGAGCGGCAATATTGAACTCACTGGGACTGCCTACCAAAAATCGGCTGACATCAATGACGGGGCTTTTGTCTTTGTTCTCGGTCTCAACCTGAAAGTTTGAGATAATGGGAGCGACATTCGCATCGCTCACGGCTCTTTTGATAGCTTCCCCTTTTTCGGCACGGAGATCGTAGAACATACGACGCAAGAATATCTGGTTATTGCGACGTGTCCAGCGGATCACAACCGTACCAAGGTGAGAGCCACCATAAACGGTATTGGAGGGAACTTGTGCCGCCTCTACCTGCCAAAGCATATCTTTATCCAGCATCGCGGTGGGAATCTCAAAGAGAACCTTCTCATCAATGCGGTGAACGGTGAAGACCCCTTTATCCGATTTTGCCTCTTTGGTGACGACATCCTCATACGCCTTTAACTTTTTCGGGTCGGGCGGAGCGGGAGGTTTGGGAGGCTGCACTGGCGGACTAGCAGCGGGTTTGGCGGAGGCAGGCGGATCGGCAGGTTTTGGGGGCGTCTGCGCGAAGGATTGCGAGGCTGTAGGACAGAGCGCGATCACCAAACCGAATGCCAAACGGGAATTTCGGAGTGATTTCAAAGTCATCGGTTTTCCTCTCTAAGAACAAGGCGCGTTTTGTTTAGACGGACGAGGGTATTAAAGTACGATTGCACAAGTGGGTAGCGGTCGGGAAGTATCTTGCCAGGTCTTTCCTCGATCACTTCGGTGAGCAGAAGGGATTTGCCATCGGTCGCCTTCTGATAGGTACGATGAAACGACTGTATATCGCCATCAAGGGCAAGGTTTTTGGGCATATCACTGATGATATAGCCCTTCGGGAGTTGAATCTGCACTTCGGCACGATGCAAAGTAACCTCGTTTTGGAGTATTGGATAGGTACGCGACTCCTTCAGAAAGGGGTGCGTCTGTTGGTTACCATTGTTGCCAAAGGCGAGAGGAACCAAAAGGAGATTGCCAGCGGGTTCGGCATAATCACTGGTCTTCATTTTGAGATGCATAATATAGGGACCCTCTTTCCCGATCCCATCGGGCAGGGTATAGGTCTCTAGTTTGCCCGTGGGAAAGAAGCGAAGCATGAGTTGTTGCATCATGTCTTTACGCTTGCTTGGGGGCAAGGAGCGAACGACGGCACGCATCTGCTGACCGGTTGCCCCATGCATTTCTATCTCTATATCCGCAGTGGCTCCCCCTTCAGGATTCAAGGCAAGTTGGCTCTTCATGCGAACCCCGTTTTCTTCGGGCAGATAGCGAGGAATGGTTTTGAACTCACCTTTACCATCGCGCACAATGAAGCCTTCGCAACCACGATCCGAGTCTGGTATATCCCCAAAGGCGGTTGTCTCCGCTGTGGCGTCTAGCCAGTAAGATTTGCCCTCTACATCGGCAAGAGCGATACAGTGATTGAAGGCAGTGATGGTGGGAAGATCACCCGATACAGGGGATGGCTCCCCTGCCTTGAGTAGTACAGGGTAGGCTTTGATCCCGGCAAGCTGAAGCATTGTCACCAATAGAATAGACTTGTCTTTGCAGTCTCCATAGAGATTTTTGTGAACCTCTGAGGCGGCATGAGGTTTGTAGGCACTGATCCCAAATTCTAGCCCAACATAGCGGGTTTTGTTTGCCACCCAATCGTAGATCACGCGGGCTTTATCGAGGGAGCTTGTCTTGCCTGCGATCAGTTTTTGTACCGTCTCTTTAATAGGTTGTGTCGCGCTCATTTGAGAGCGTGCTAGGCTCCAGAACCAACTGGCAATATCGTTCCAAGTATTCAGCGAGGTGAGTTCCATCCAGATACGGACATCGCGCATGGTTGGCATGGCGGGTTCCCGCTCAATGGGCTTTAGGTTCTTTCGCTCCCAAACAAAGGTCTTGTTGCCGTTTGCCTGTTTGGTCTCCGGCTTCAGGCTAGCATCGTTGTAGACATGGAACCGGAAGCTCTTGTTTTCTGGAATGTTGAGAGTATAGCGGCTCTGCACCACAGGATAGAGATCGTTAAAGCCCCAATATGCCCAAAACTGCCCCGGCATGAGAGTGGGCAAGGTCGTCAGCTGAAAAGTGTAGTCAATGACACAATCGTCCTCAATGCCGGGCATAGAGAAACCTATGGCGACGGCATCGTCATACATCAGGTAGTCCCCAAAACTGGCAGAGGTGCGAATATCCTCTGGCTTAACGACGAGAACGGTTCCATCTTTGCGAATGGTACGCGCCTGTAACACTTTGACTTGCTGATAAGAGGAGTTATAGGGGATAGAGACCTCCGCCATATCTCTCGCACGCTCATTCAGCAGCTTCATGCTCTCTCGGAAGATGCCAACAATGGTTCCATCTGGCTTTACGGTCACGTTGCCAAGATCGAGAAGGCGTATGGAGGCGGCATCAGGATATTGTTCGGTGGTGGGGGCGGCTTTCAGGGCGGCTTGCAATTCAGCGTCTATGCTCGCAGGCTTTACGATAGGGGGGACTGCCTTGGAGGCAGGCTGTTTTTGTCGCGCATGGACGCTAAAAGGCGCTATAAGCAAACAAAGCCCCACTACGCACCGAAAAATAGGTAAAAGCATTCGCCCCAACTCCTTGAACTATTGCCCAATATATCTCTATTCAGCCCGTGCCACTATGGGTTTCTGTCATTCCGAGGGGGTGGCGAATAGTTTCTTGATCACTACGAATGATTCCTATTTACCATTTCAGGATCGGATTCCTGCCTCTGCGGTAAATGAGCCTTGTATAAGACGATCCGAAGGGGGTGAATAGTTATCTTGAATCTTTAGTTTCCGGTAAAAGTATGTAGACAAAAAGTGTGTTACGACATCAGGCAACTTCTGAGGTAGAGTTAAGTCGCCAAACAAATCCTCTTCCCGGAGTACCTGATGTCCTCTCTAGTCTACCGTATAATCCCGCTGTTCACACA
>CAMCUQ010000008.1 GCA_945878775.1 Chthonomonas calidirosea | reverse complement strand
CAATTTGTTTGAGGAGTAGGGCTATCATCTCCTGTTGTTGTGTGACAAGGAGGAGGAGTTCTTCTTTGCTGAGGGAAGTCATGTCTGCCATAATAGACTTATACGAGACCTACTTTCTCAAAGATTCCCACAACTGTGAACTATTACCTGTTCGTCATTCATCGAATACATACTCACCACTCCCGGCGTCGAGTCTGGAATTTTTGTTTCTGCCAAGAGCGTGTTTGGGACAATTGGAGTCTCTTTTTGAGCAATCATCCGGTATTTTGCTTTGCCTATGGGGCGTATAATCCAGACGGTTCCCTGTGGTGCTTTTGCCATTATGGAGTCGGGCAGTGAAGTGCGGTAGCGAAAACTATAAATGACATCGCCCAAGTTAAGGGGAAGCTTTATGTTCAGTTTTACTGCGACAGACTGAAACTCTGCCCGCTCAAAATCTACTTCGGTGGCTCCCTCCCTGTAGTGTAAAAAGAAAACCTCCTCCATTATTTGCGCGTAACGGTTTGCTTTCTTCATTGCATTCCCTGCCATTCTAGAACGACGACCTCTTCCCGCAGCATTTCTCTTGTTGCGGTGGCAAGTCGTGTTCTGAAAAGGTCGATACTCATTACCTTATAACCCAGCGATTCCGCGATCTCTGCCAGAACTTCACCCGTGCGAATCATTACGCGGAGATACGAAGCTTGATCCCCAACAACATAGCCCAGCCGGGCTCCGGGTCGTAGAAGCGGTCGAATATCCGCAAGATGACGTGCCATGCCGCCGAAGTATAGTTTTGTGACGCGCCCATAAAGTCGCTCAAAACCGCTCGTTTTTCCTAGCTCTATACGTCGCGATTCTATAGCATTTGCAAGTGCCTGAACAACAGGAAAGTCACGTACCCAATCATCGTCGTCATCTTCTTTGTAGACGTTGCGGGTGTTGGAGCGCAATAAGCCTTTCTTGATTTGTCTTAGCTCCTTTTTGTCACGCGCAAATTCGAGCAGTACCGTTTCCAGACGGGTGATGCGCGAATAGTCTTTCTCATTTGGGTAGGGTGGTGAAGTAAACACGGCATCAATCGAGCAATTGGGTATGAGCTGGTGCATATGGCGAGCGTCTGCGTGTATCATTGTCGCGGGGATGGGAGCCAAGTCGTGCATACTTTCAATATCTGCTACAATCCCTTCAAGCGTCCTATACCATGCCTCCAAAACAGGAGCATCTTGTTTGTTTTTTCCTATACCCACTTCCGGTCCAAACTTAAGGTTGCTTGCCGTTTCTACAGCCGTTTTTGCAAGGGCAAGCCATAGATGAGGAAAGCGGCTTTTATCCCCCCTTTGCTCAATACATTCGCGCAAAACCAAAACTTTATGAAGCGGTAACGGGCTGACAGAGTCCTTCAATAGGAGTATTGTGGCATCGTGGGGAAGCGTCCGAAAACAGAGAGGCTCCTGCTGGATTTGTGCCTGTGCAGTCTGCATAACCTCTCTCGCTGTTCGGAGAATCTCTTTAGGACAGACGCTCCAGTTCACCTTTGTAGTTGCGGTAAAATGCGATGTAGGGTTTGCTTCGACGCCTATACTTGGAATGCCATGCTTTTTGCACTCCACGACTGTTGTCCCAGTGCCACAGAAGGGGTCTAATACACGCTTATGTCCATCCACTCCCCATTTTCCAAGATAATCACGCACAAGGTGGGGAGGAAAGGATAGCACAAAGCGATACCAATCGTGTACTGCCCTATCCTCATCAAAGAGTCTATTTTTAGCACTATTAGAGCCTCCTCTCGTTGCGAGTGGGCTTGTCTTTATCTCTTTTTCCTCAATCTGTTCCATGTGTCTCAATTCGCCATCGCCAGGCAATATCCATTTATTTTGTCATAATCATAGCCTGCATAAAAAGAATAAAACCGTTGTTGATGGCATGAAGCACCATTGCAGGTAAGAGAGATCGGCTCTTCTCATAGAGCAGTGCCATCCCTGCCCCAAGTACAAAAAGCGGCAGAAAACCCGCAGGCATATTCGGGTGCAAAATCGAAAACACTGCCGAAGTCAAGGCGATTCCCTGCCAAACACCCCACTTCTCCCGCAGTGCGGGATAGAGAACCCCTCGAAAGAGCGTCTCTTCCACCAAGGGAGCCATCACTGCCGTCTGCACAAATAGCAACACCCAGTCCCAAGGAGACTTCAACAACATAAAAGAGAGGCTCAAAGGATGGGCAGGAGTCGTATAGTTTCGGAACACCACACTTGATAAAATTGCCGCCAATGCCATCGGTAACAAAATAAGAGCATAGGCACAAATGCCACGATAAACCAGCATCAAAGGTTGAGGAGCGCGAAAACCCAACTGGCTCAAGAGTAACGATAACCCTACGGATTCCCCTTTACCCTCTCGCTCATACAGTCTCCGTAAAGCAAACACACAGCAACCCAAGATAAGCACACTCTCCAAGAGATAGAGAAAGCCGTCAATACGAACCGCCATCACAGGGGTTGGTCTCCCCCAAAAGACACGCAAAAAGGGTATCAAACTTGATAGGAGCAGTGGTAGTCCCAAATAGAGCGCAAATGTCTGTACGCGGATGGTATAGGAGAGGCGTAGTGGGGCATCTTCTGGCGCACTGGGAACCGAAGGCGTCGTTATTTGGAGGGCGCGGCGAAGGCGTAGCCCAATAAAACACCATGCCACAAACCCACAAAAAACGGCAAGGTTTTGAAGCATAAAGAGCCGCGTCAGCATATTTGCCGAATAGAGGGCGCGGTCTTGTATCGCCTGCTTCTCACGCGCCAAGCCCCCTCTTTCATACAATCGTGCCAGTGCCAGATTCTCAAACCAACCTAGCTCAAATTGCTCGATCTGAGAGCGCATGACAGCAACATCACTAGAGGTCAAGCGTGGCTCTTCCTGCCCATACAGCTTCGTCCACAAAGCCACTTCTTGGTCGGGAGGCAAAACAAACTTACCATCCAGTATCTCGCGTGCAACCTCCCCCGTCTTCTGACGCTTAGAGGTACGGGGCTTTATTTTGTAGAGTCGGCGCACCGTTCGCAATATCTCAGGGTTAGAGAGACTATCGAGGCTCCCTATCGCAATCGCGTAGCGTCTCAAATCTCCGGGCGACGCCTCCGAAGACTGTGCGATCTCTCGTAGAGCTTCCAACACCCGCGTTTTTGTTTCAATCCTTCCCTGTAATCTCTGGTTTTTGCCTTCCTGTGGCTCCGCAAACTGATGTTGTACAAAAGCAATCTTACAATCCCGTATTGCGTCCGAAATGCTGTCGGCACGAGCGGCTAGCGTGTTTACCGTACTGCCCCGTCGTAGCAGAGTGCTGAGGAGTAGCATTCCCACAATAATAAAAAGCAACACGAGACTGGCTTTCGTCTCGCGTTGCTTCAGCGGTCCCTTTGTTTCGGTAGTTATCGCCGTCAAGGGCATCCCCAAATCGAATTCGGGAAGAGGGGGTTGAGGTGGGTTTTCGTTCTCGTGTTGATTGTCTGGGTTCATCAAGCAGCCCGTGCAGAGCCATGATAAAAGGGTTCTGCACCATAGGGAGTGTACGATTCCGAAGCAGGAAAGGGCAAAGCCTCTCTCTCAGAATTTCGGTTGGAATACACCTCTTGCGTCCCCATTTCCTGCTCTAGCTCTCTGTCCAACCAGAGCATCTGTGCATTTAGGGTCGCACGCAGATCACAGATAATGCGCCGACGCTCCGAACACATCATATCTAGCTTCTGGTGTGCCTCTCCAACGCGGTTATTCGCCTCTTGCATGTGCGCCTCTGCGCTAGAGCGGGCGGCATTACGAATCTCATCGGCAGACTTCTGTGCCATGATGAGGGCTTCATGCATCGCACCTTCCAGCCCACGATAGTGCGCCAATTCTTTGTCGGCAATACGAAGTCGATCACGCATTTCTGCGCTCTCTGCGAGAACAATATCCAACTCTTCCGCAACATGGCGGCGAAAGTCTTCGATTTCCTGCACAGCATAACCACGCCATTTACGACGAAAAGCGAGGTGAAGAATGTCAATAGGGGTTAGACGTTGGGGCGTCATCTCGATTACCTGCTTCCTTCTCAAGTTCAGGCACACCACGCTCTTTGGCGCATTCTGTCCTGACGATATGATTCGAGTAATTGCCCGTTGCCCGTCTTTAAAACTGAATACTCTTAGAGCAAACTGCGTATCAGCTGTAGTAGTATCACCAAAATCATCGGGGCAAAATCTAGCCCTCCTATTTGGCGAGGCGATGGTAATAGACGGCGCACGGGCGTATAGAGCGGTTCTGTGATGGAGCGCAAGGTACGAATCAGTGGGTGGCGTGAGGGGATGCGTGTTCCCATCGCCATTAGCACACTGAGCACCACATCTACGGTGATCATTATCACCAGTATCTGAATAGTCCAACCAATAAACACTGCCATCTCTGACCTGCTCCTTTGGGTTTTCCCGCGAAAATTGCTGATAGCAAATTTGGCAGGTTCCCTAATAGTGTATTCCCTATTTTGCCGTCTGTTTTACTAGGTCTTTTAGAGCAAATTGCACTTCAGACCGTTTTCACGTATGTTTACTAGGCAAAGCCCCTATGCATTATACGTGCCACCAAACCTCAAGGTTTCTTTTTGCCACTCTGCTCCATGCGTTGTCGCAAGTTCTCTAGCCGCCTTCTCGCGTTACGGTTATCGGGATAGGTAGCCGCACGCTCTAGAGCCTTCACCGCCTTATCCAGTTGGTTGGTACGCTCATAGCAGGTAGCCAGCATATTGTGCGTCATCCACGGGCACTTGTATTTGATCGCCTGCTCGTAGTAGGTGATCGCCCCACGCGGATCATTGCGGGCGATCAGAAAATGCTGTCCCAACTCATCATAAAAATAATACTCGTCTGGGTTCGCCTTCAATCCCTGTTTTAGCACCTCTACCGCCTCTTCCAGTCGTCCGGTACTGCGTAGCAGGTAGGCGGCGGTCTCATAAGCCGTTCTAAACTGTGGGTCGGCTTGCACAACAACCAGGCTGATGTTGATAAAGTGATTATACTCTCCTTCATGCCCATGCTGATCCGCCTGCTCCCACATCTGGTTTATGGCGTCTTGAAGCACTACATCTGAGAGCACTTCTTGTGTTTGAGAGAGCAGTTTTCCCTTAAAGAATGGGTCATAGGGTAAGGGTTTAGGTTCTGGCGGAGCGGGGCGGTGCTGAAGAGGCGGGCGTTTTAGAGAGGGGAGTTGTGCCAAAGCACCTCGTGTGCCAAGCAACAGGCAAGCCATGCCCAAGACCGATAGTGTCACGCTGCGTGTCATTCTCATACCTCGTTTGTCTCCTCTTCAAAGAGTGCTTCTCGCTCTGGCAGGTCTCAGTGTTGCTAGCCCCGCATCCCCATGCCGCCGTCCACAGTAACAGTGGTTCCCGTAATGAACAGCGCAACATCGCTAAGCAGGAAGCAAGTTGCCCCCGCCACATCCTCTGGCAACCCTATGCGCCCCAAAGGAAACCCTGCGATCACCCTCTCTCGCCCAATCGCATCAATCTTTTCGGTTGCCATCTCCGTCTCCGTCCATGCGGGCGCAATACAGTTCACACGGATTTTCAAAGGAGCAAGTTCGCTTGCCATGGAGCGCATAAAGATAATTTGCCCTGCTTTGGAAGTCGCATAAGCAGAAAACCCCGCAGAGCCGCCCTGCCCTGCCGTCGAAGTGTATATAACAATGCTTCCGCCACGCCCTTGTGCCCGGAAGTGTGGAACCGCCGTCTTCACGGCAAGGAAGGTACTCCGTAGATTAACCGCCATGATATGATCCCAAAACTCCACGGTCATCTCTTCTACAGGAGAGCCTTCATAGACTCCCGCAGAGACAACCACCCCCTCCAACTCTCCAAGCCTCTCAACAGCACTCTGCATAGCATTTTTGAGCGACGCCTCATCCGAGGCATCGGCTTGAACGGCGAAGCCCTGCCCACCTGCCTGCTCTATCTCATCAACAAGTTCCTGCGCTGCATCTGCCCGCCGAAGGTAGTTCACCGTCACCTTCGCACCCGCCTTTGCCGCCATACGTGCCGAGGCAGCACCAATACCCCGACTACCTCCCACCACAAAGATATGTTTCCCAGAGAGATCGATCATGCCCTTTTACCACCACTTCTCTATTCTATCCTTGAAGGGGAGAGAGGCTCTCCCCAGAGCCTTTGCAGAAAATGGTTCTAACGTGCCAAGAGTGCATCGATAAGGCGGTTCACCTCTTGTGGATCGGCTTTCCCCTGCGACGCCTTCATCACTTGCCCCACCAAGAATCCGCGCTTCTGAACAAGCCCCTTCTCCTTGATATCGGCAACTATAGCGGGGTTCTCGGCAAAGACCTTCTCCACCATTGCCTGAATGGCTCCCGTATCCTTAACGGTCTTCCAGCCCTTCTCCTCGA
Organism: Chthonomonas calidirosea; assembly: GCA_945878775.1. GTDB lineage: Bacteria > Armatimonadota > Chthonomonadetes > Chthonomonadales > Chthonomonadaceae > CAIJLM01. The sequence continues at coordinate 36,606 of CAMCUQ010000008.1, read as the reverse complement.
TGATGGCGTCGGGATCGTTTCCTGTCGTGTACATCTCTTCAATGAGGGTCTTGGCGATCTTTCCGCTGATCGTACCATCATTGATTCGGCGTAGCATTGTTGCGAGGTGCGATGCCCGAATGGGACAGGTTCCAATCTCACCACTGTTCGCATTCAAAAGGCGCATCAAGTCACCCATAAGCCAGTTTGCCGCCGACTTCGGATCGTTGCTCTCTTTCACGACCTCTTCATAATAGTCCGATAATGCCCTGGAATCGGTTAAAAGGGTGGCATCGTAACTCGTAATCCCATAATCTGCGATGAAGCGAGCGCGTCGTGCGTCTGGCAATTCGGGCATAGAGGCACGAATCCCCTCGATCCACTCCTCTGTTATCTCCAAAGGAACAAGATCAGGCTCTGGAAAGTAGCGATACTCCTGCTCTACCTCTTTTGAACGTTGGGAGAAGGTGATCTGCTTGGCATCGTTCCAGCCTCGTGTCTCCTGCGCGATCTTCCCACCCGAATCCAAAACCTCTGCCTGCCGCTCTACCTCGTACTCGATACCTTTATATACGGCGCGGAACGAGTTCAAGTTCTTGATTTCGGTCTTTGTTCCAAAGGTCTCGGAGCCAACCACTCGAACTGAGACATTCGGCTCACACCGCAAAGACCCCTCTTCCATTTTGCCATCACACACTCCAATATAGGTGAGGATAGCGCGAAGTTTGGTAAGATAGGCGCGTGACTCTTCCGCCGAGTGAATGTCGGGCGGAAAATCGGTCACTATTTCCATGAGAGGAACCCCACTACGGTTGAGATCGACATAACTCTCATCACCAACCACATGAAAAAGTTTGCCCGTATCCTCTTCAAGATGAACCCGCCGAATATGAATCCGCTTCGTCTCACCATTTACCTCAACATCCAAGTAACCTTCTACCCCAATCGGAAAGTCGTATTCGCTGATCTGGTAGCCTTTGGGGAGGTCTGGGTAGAAGTAGTTTTTGCGATCAAACTTGGCATCTCGGTTGATCGTGCAATTTAGCGCGAGGGAGGTACGAATGACGTGATCCACCGCTTTTTTGTTCATCACAGGTAAAGAGCCGGGCATTCCCAAGCATACAGGGCAACAGCGGGTATTTGGCTCTCCCCCAAACTCGTTCTTGCAGCCACAAAACATCTTGCTCTCGGTAAGCAGTTCGGCGTGACACTCCATACCCACCACGGGTTCGTACTCAGGCATTCGATTCTTTCCTTCCAATGCGTCGATATAAGTCTATTGTAGCACAGGCACTCTCTTCAAGGGGAGAGGCTACCCTTCCATTTTCTTGATTCTTGTCCGCTCTTTGCACTCTAGGATTCGTCTTTTCTGCTCTCTACACGGGGCGTTTTGGGGAATTGGCAACACTCACCTCTCTGCTCTGCTTTGTGCCAGAGAATCCCAACACCATCGCCATTAGCCCACACGCGAAAAGAGCAAAATAGAGTCCCACACGAAAACTCTGTGGCTCATACCTAAAAGTCACCTCGTGCGTGCCGGGCGGAACCGCAACGGCACGAAATATCTGTGCCTCCTTGAGGTGTTTAATAGGTGTACTCTGACCATCTACACGCGCCACCCACCCCGGATAGTCTTGGTCTGCTAATACCAATGTGGCATTGATAGGAGTCTCCACCTTAAGGCGTACCCGCGTCACTCCATCCTCTATCCACTCTGGCAAGGAGAGTTTGCCCGTAAACTCTTGTGCAGGAATCAATTGGGCACGGGGTTTCGCATTGGGTAGAGCGTAGATGGCACAGTCTTTGCTTCTATTGTAGATAGGATCGCCGGAAGGAGCCAGTTCCGGAGAAAAGGCTTTGTCGGAGGTTGAGGGCAACACCGCAAAAGCCGATGCAGTCATGGGAACTTCGGGCACTTTCACGTCTTGAAAGAAGATCATGTTTCCCACTTGTATGGGACTAGAGTCTCGAATTCCGAATCTATCGGTGCGTGCAAAACTGTTTGCAAAGCGTTTGTATTGCCCTGTAAAGAGGGAATCGTAGCCCTGCACATCCCGCAATTCATAGACCATTGCGCCATTGGGAGGCAAGACGGCAGGAGGAGGCTCATTGAGGCTCCAACGGGTATTTACGGGAAAGATTCGCTGATGCCCTGCCCTTTCCTGAAGCATTTTTATCCCCTCGGTAACGGGGTAGAGATAGGCTGTTTTACCAGAGGGGTTGATGGGCATACCTACCCAAAACAGCTCTATAAGAACCCAAACGAGGGTAATTCCAACGGCTCTCTTATGAAACAGAGGAAGCGCAAGCAATATACCGATAAGCAGAGACACTCCCAAGCGTACCCACCCTAGCCCCTGTCGCCCCAATACTTCTCCAAACGTGGGGAAGGTCACCCCTTTTAGCACAATAGCGAGATCAACATTGGCAGCAAGAATGCCCATCCCCCCCAAAAGCAGAGGAAGGCACAAAACCGCAATCACCTCTTTTGGCTTTGGACGCCGATGTACAAGGCTATCCACTCCCAAGCCAGCAAGTATTGCTATGGAGAGTGCCCAAAGCACTAAAATCCGCCCCGGAGAACCCGACTGCCCAAAGCCGGGGACACCAAAATAGAAGAGGCTATTGATAGGAGTCCCCAATGCCATCATCAACGCGAGAAGCCCCATCAGTCCCCAAAAATGCACCCTCTTGTCTCGTTCTTTGCCTCTCCCACCGCGCCATATCGCCAAACAGGCAAGGAGCAAGGGAAGGACGCCCACATAGGCTGCCGTCTCCGCCGCATTATGGCGCACCGCCTCAATCTGCCCTTCACCGCCATGGCGGTTATAAAAACCCCAGTAAGGATTATCCGGCGCGTAGTCATTTCCAAAGAAGTCGGGAAGCAAGAGTGCCGACAAAGCAGAGGCAGGAACCGCATACTCTGTATAGAGCCGATAGCCCTCAGAGGTGGGTTTACCCACTCTGTGAGAGACACGGGATAGCTCTACAGAGGGTAGTATCTGAGGGCTAGCCACACAAAAGCCGAGCGATAATGCAACGACACAGCGCACAAACCCACGCCGAACACTGCCCCATCCTCCCTCACGTCGTGCCTCTATTAAGAGAGCCACTGCCCAGAGAGTTCCCGCAAGCAAGCCATAGAAGGCGATCTGAAGATGCCCTGCTAACAGCATTACGCCTACAATTGCCCCCAATCCCATTGCAGAACGCCAAGCAAAAGCAAAGGGGATGCGCTGTTCATGGCGCAAAACGATATGGATTTGACGCAGTAGTAGCGGAAACCAGCAAGAGGTTGCCAAGAAGGTGGGCAAAGGTAGCCAAGCCACCTGCCATGCCCCAAAGGTAAAGATTACTCCACTGAGCAGAGAGGAGAACTCGCCACACTTGAGGCGACGCATGAAAAGGTAGGTGAACCAACCACAAAGAGTGAGGTGCAACAACGCATTTATGCCAAAAGCTATGGGAGTCGCAAAGAGATAAAAAAGCAGGTTGCCCGGATAAAAAACCGCAGACTGGCTGTTCGCAACGAACGGGGTTCCAGTGAACTGATAGGGGTTCCAGAGGGGAAGATAGCCGGATCGTATTGTGGTCGCAGCAAAGTGACGCCAGGGATAAAACTGCGCGATTCCATCCCAGCGCAATGGGTTCCAAGGGGGCAATTCTTCAGCAGGAACAATAGCACTATAGGGTGCAACATGCCCCAACATACGGGTAGGGAGGAAAACCTCTCCTGAAAAAAGCGAATGCCATAGAAAACAAGTGGAGAGCAATAGAAAGAGGAGAGGAGGAAGCCACGCCGGAAGCACTCGTTTTGGAAGAGCAGGGGTTGCCTCCACTGCAAGCGCAATCTCTGGTTGTTGTGTTTCCTCGTGAGGGGACAAAGGATTGCTCTCAGAAATACTGCATATTGTCGAGAGCGCGTCGGTTGTTGGGTTCCATGCGTAGAACCTCTTCAAATTCCGCCTTAGCCTCTTCGAAGTAGCCCAGCATAGAGTAGGTGAGAGCCAGATCATTCCTCACATCGGTACGCGCTCCATCCAGAGCGACTGCCGTTTTAAGGGCTTCCAATGACTCGTCAAAAAGTCCTGTAAAGCCATAGACGAGACCAAGTTGATAATAAGCCTCTATCGATTCAGGCTCATCAATGAGGATCGCTTGAAATTCTCCAGTCGCCTCTTCATAGCGGCCTTCCAATTTGTAGGCTATTCCCTGTTCCAGACGTGGGTTAAGAGTATCGGACATAGAGTTCTCAAAATCCTCACAACAAGGTAAAAGTGGTGTCTATTACAACCGTTACCGTCCGCAAAGCATTAGGTTTCCTACCATAGGAATGTGGCAAGTATAGCACGTTCTGTTTATAAAAATCAAGCACTATTCCCTCTCGCACAGAACGTCTACTAAAATTTTATGCTTTAGGCTCTCGTAGGGATAACGTAGGGACCTCTTGGAATGGCTATAAGGCTTGCATTCTGCCCTTGGCGTTCAAAAGCAAGTCGAAGCCCCTCTTCCACAGTATCTGCCGGAGTCACAAAACAGCGGGCAAGTGACTCGTTGGAGATTCCCTTTGCCACACAGATTACGTTCGCATGACGAACCGCTTTGGCGAGTTCTTCCACCTGCCACTCTTCCGGCAGAAAAACCTCTGGCTGTGAGATATACTCTACAAACACCTCTAAATCCTCTATCTCTTGTAACACACGAGTGAAGTCGGGGCTTCCCACCCCCTCGGCACACTGGGAGGCAATAAGGATCGTACCTCCCCGCTTCACGGCAGGAAGCGCACCCACAATCCCTTTAACTGTTTGGTAGAAGGTGGCGTCTAAAGGATAGCCAGCACCACTTGTCACCACAATATCGGCAGGCTCTGTCACTTTTGCTCGCACGTTTTTCTCCGCAAAGGTGACTCCCTCACGCCATGCATACCACATATCTCCTGCGAATACTCCCGTGATCTGGTTCGCCGCATCCAGCGTGACGTCCACAATAAAATCTGGCTTCGCCATGCGAGCAATCGCCAGATTCTCCTCATGCACAGGGTTTCCCTCTACTACGCCGTTGGTAGCGAGAGGCGATTCTAGGAAGCGGGGACAATGCCAACGCTGAATGGTGGAGAAGTGGGCAATGCCCGGCATTACCAGTTTGCGCCCCCCCGAAAATCCTGCCATAAAGTGCGGCTCTATTAGCCCAATAGTGATCTTGAGGTCCGCATCGGTATACGCTTTATCCAACCAAACAGGAACCCCATTTGGCGAATTTCCTAGAAAACGGTGTTGTGATATATCCTTCGAATCGTGGTTTATTATTGTGTACTGGTTGGCAATCTCGCTGCCAATAAGCGCCTCTAGTTCTGCCCCCAGATTCGGACGATGGGTTCCAGTTGCGATGAGAATCGAAATGCGTTCTGCGGGAATGTTCGCTTTGTGCAGAGTTTCAAGCACAGGCAGAAGCAGCGTTTCATTAGGAATGGGGCGCGTAATGTCACAAATCACAATGCAGGCATCTCGGCGTCCTCGTGCCACATCCGCAAGCGGTGCGGAGGCGATGGGATAGCGTATAGCATTTCGTATATGAGTTTCTGGATTCTGCAAGGCTACCGCCTCCTGCAATCCCAAAACGGCTTTCAGGTTGGCATCGGGTAGGTTTACTTCTAGCCCCTCTTTGCCATAATCTAGTCTCACACGCATCGCCTTTAATATCCCCTCTTCGCTTTCATTCTATTACCTTCATTGTACCCAATACACACGCACCAGCGTCAAAATCTTCTGATCAACTTGTCTCTCCTTATCACAAAACCGTCATCGGGTGAATATGCAATACAGGGTATAATCCAAACCATTAGGAGAAGAGAGACGAAAGGATACTGATCGTGCAAGAGTTGAAGCCTGCCTTGAAGTGGGCAGGAGGCAAAACACATCTTGTTCCACGCCTGCGAGAGCTATATGCCTCCCATCGGCATCGCCGTTTGGTGGAACCCTTCGCAGGAGGATTAGCCGTCAGTTTAGGCTTACTTCCCCAATGCGCTCTTTTGAACGATTCAAACCCACATACCATAAACTTCTACAAACAGTTAAGCCAAGGCTTTACCCTTGAAATAGAGATGGAAAACGATTCAGAATGTTTCTATAAAGCGCGTGAGAGGTTTAACCAATTGATTCAAGACGAGGGTTCCTGTGGCAAAGAACAAGCCTCCCTCTTCTACTACCTGAATCGTACTTGCTTTAATGGTCTTTGCCGATTTAACAGTAAGGGCAAATTCAATGTTCCCTTTGGCAAACACAAAACCATCTACTACAGGCGTGATTTCCGAGAATATGCCCCTCTCCTGACCTCCTGGGAGTTCCAATGTAAGGATTTCCAGACACTGGAGCTACGTTCAGACGATTTTTTGTATCTTGACCCACCTTTCGATACTCCCTTCACGCGCTATGCCAAAGACGATTTCAAGTGGGGTGATCAAGTACGTTTGGCACACTGGGCAGCAGAGCACCCTGGTCCCGTCGTTGCTTCCAACCAAGCAACAGAGCGGGTTTCAACCCTCTATACCGACTTAGGGTACGCCCTCAATATTATCGAGGCTCCACGCCGAATCTCCTGTACGGGGGATCGTAGCCACGCATTAGAGATTGTAGCCACGCGGAATCTGTAGTAAATGCTCTATCTCTAAAATCCTAAAATTCATGAGCATGGTATCATCAAACCACAAAGTACCAACGGTACACTATTAACAACAGAGGCGATGACGATTAGGCAAGCTCACAAAGCCACTCGGTTCGATTACTGATGATTCCGTCCACGCCGAGTACCCGCATCTGGCGCATAACCTCGTAGTCATCCACTGTCCAAGCAAAGACCTTTAGCCCCCTATCCTGTAGCCCTTGAACCCGTTTTGAGGTGAGCAGAGGGTATTGCCATGTCACTGCCTGTACTTTCAGACTCACCACCCATTCGAGCCAATCCTCTTGCTCTAGTTGCTTCCCCTCCAATAGATTGAGGCTCAGGGAGAGAGGAAGCGTTGGGTCTATTGCTTGAAACCGTTTTCGGCTCTCTACTCCCGCACCGGGAACTAGCTTTGCTTCTACCGTGAGAGGCGCAAGCTTCTCAATAACCTTCTCCTCTACCCCTCCCCCCTCACACTTCATGTCTGCCATAAGCGCACAACGCCCCTGCACAAGGTGCACTAGCTCCTCCAACGTGGGAACCCCTTGCCCTGCTCCCAAATCGAGCGCATGGAGTCGCTCTGCCGTCCACTCAGCAAGCACGTATTCCTGCCCCTGAGTGTCCTTCACGCTTTCATCATGTGCGAGTACTAAAACGCCATCCAACGACTGCCGAATATCACATTCCACCATCGTACACCCCATCTCTATCGCCTGAGCAAAACTCTTGAGCGTGTTTGCGGGATAGCTGGAAGGCGCCCCTCGGTGTCCTACTCTATGCCAAAACCTGTTCATTCTATCTCTCCAAAGTATACAAAATTCTCATCGCTTACATTATGACAGAAGAAGCTAGAGCCCACGATACCCTGCGCCATTTTGCAGAACCAAAGGGCAAATGGTGCTCCACTTCTAAAGACAAAGCCCATTCCCTTCGCGACATTTGACAGAGAGCGAGAGAGAGGTGTATAATATCTTTAGTGAGTAGACCTTTGGAGTCGAACTCGAAGGAGAGATTTACACAAATCTATGCGTCGATTCTTGGGGATTTTAGCGGTTCTTGTAGCGATCTGCCCTGTTTTTGCACAGCAGAAACCTGCCCCATCCACCCGCTATGTGGATAAGCAGATGAATTACGCTTTCCAACCTCCGCAGGGCTGGACAAAAATTGACACTCTACCGCGCCCCATGATCGCCTACAAAGCGGTCGTGACAGAGGGCTTTGCGCCGAACTTCTATGTCAATTTTCACGGAGCACCCGTCGAAGCAGGACAAGAGCAGAAGTTCCTCAAAGAGGTCGAGAAGGCATACAAAACACAGGGGAAAATGACCCCCATCGTGCAGACTAAGCTGGGAGGCAAAACCGCCTACACATGGCGCGTTACCCTCACTAGCCAAAACGCCAAAGGAATAGAGACACGGCAGGTCGTCTGCTTCTATAAACGCCGTGCCTACGAACTCACTTTTACAAACCCGGTCGCACAGCACAAACGCTACGACCCGATATGTGACAAGATACTCACCAGTTTTCAGTTTACCAAATAATCCTGCTGAAAAAGGAACCCGAACCCATGCGAATCTTAACCCAGATACGCCCCATAACAAATACTGGTGCATTGAGCGTCTCTTGGGCAACCATTATTGAGATTCCGCAGGCGACCTCGGGGAACTGACCGCCACTTCCAAAACTCCCCGTTGTCGCCGTCCTCTTGCGCGAAGGAGATGCACTCTGCTCTCCGTTGCGCTTTTTATTGTGCCTCCTTTTTCCATGTTTCTACCCACAGAGTGAGTCAGGTATCTTTGTGCCTGCCACAATCATGACCGCCTTTTCGAGATCGAAGGAACGCCATTCATGTCTACAAACGACTATCGTAGTACGCTGAACATCACCCTCAGCGACAAAGACCCCGGAGCCTTTCCGCAACGGGGCAACCTCCCCACGAAGGAACCCGAACGCCAAAAGCGGTGGGAAGAGATCGGACTCTATAGGAAAAGCCTAGAGAAACCCTGTCCCAAAGGAAAATTCCTTCTCCATGATGGACCACCCTACTCCAACGGGAACATCCATCTCGGTCACGCCTTAAACAAAATATCCAAAGACGTCATCATCCGCTACCGAAGCCTGACGGGGTACTATGCCCCCTATGTGCCAGGGTGGGACAACCACGGAATGCCTATCGAGAACGCCGTCTCCAAAGATTTCAGGGAGAAGAAGCAGACCCCCGATAGAGTCACTCTACGCCGTGCTTGTCGAGACTATGCCCGTCAATGGATAGACATCCAGCGCGAACAGTTCAAACGCTTGGGGGTTCGTGGAGATTGGGACAACCCCTACCTTACCATGAACCATCGGTTTGAGGCGAAAATCGTCGAGGTATTTGGGGAGTTGGCAACAAAAGGCTACATCTATCGCGGACTAAAGCCCGTGCTGTGGTGTGCCACGTGTGAAACCGCCCTTGCCGACGCGGAGGTAGAGTATGATGCCCATGTCTCAAACTCCATTTACGTTCGTTTTCCACTCTGGAACGATCCAAACGGGGTTTTTGCTCTCTCCGATGCCGCTACGGCAAAAGAGGGAAAAAGAGAAGAAGGCGTTCCTTGCTATGTCATCATCTGGACGACGACCCCTTGGACTATCCCTGCGAACCTAGCAGTCGCCGCCCACCCAGAGGCAGAATACGCACTCCTCCGCGCCGAACGGGGCGAAGAAACAGGATACTATCTCGTTGCAAAACCGCTTGCCGAAGCGGTGATGAACGCGATAAAAGTGACCGAATACGAAATCGTAAAAACGCTGACGGGCAAAGAGTTAGAAGGGCTTGTCTTTCAGCACCCACTCTTTCCACGCGTCTCACCCGTTGTCTTTGCAGACTATGTGACGATGGATGCAGGAACAGGAATCGTCCATACCGCGCCGGGACATGGTAAAGAGGACTTTGACACGGGGCTACGCTATGGGCTAGAGGCGTTGAATCCCGTCGATTCTGCGGGATGCTACACCGCAGAGGCAGGCTCCTACAACGAAGTCGAGTTTAAGGGCTTGCGCGTCACCACTACCGGGCATTCAAAAGAGAATAGTGCCGCAAACAAGGCACTTATCACGGCTCTAAGCCAGAGTGGTAACCTCCTCAAAGTCACCAAGATTGAGCATCAATACCCACACTGTTGGCGGTGTCATAGCCCGCTCATCTTCCGAGCCACAGTGCAGTGGTTTATGAGCATCGATCACAACGATTTGCGCCAAGAAGCCCTCAAAGCCATAAGGGACGTGAAATGGTATCCCGCCGAGAGCATCAACCGTATCACCAGTATGGTAGCAAACCGTCCAGACTGGTGTGTAAGCCGCCAGCGGTCGTGGGGAGTGGGAATACCCGCCTTCTACTGCAACGCCTGCGGAGGGGCTATTCTTGAGGCGCGCGCTATACAGTCGGTGGTGGAACTCGTGCAAAGAGAAAGCTCCGACGCATGGTATGACCATAAAGCAGAAGCGATTCTACCCCAAGGCTATACCTGCCCTGAATGTGGAGCCGACGCCTCCCAACTCCGTAAAGAGACCGATGTTCTCGATGTTTGGTTCGATTCTGGCTCTACGAACCGTGCTGTACTAGAAGACAGAGAGACATGGCACGATCTGGAATGGCCCGCAGACCTCTATCTTGAGGGAGGCGATCAGCATCGTGGCTGGTTCAACTCCTCCTTGATGATCGCGGTCGCCACAAAAGGTGCTGCACCCTATTGCTCCGTCGTAACAAACGGTTGGACTCTCGATGAGCAGGGGCGTGCTATGCACAAAAGCCTCGGCAATGTGGTTAGCCCATTAGAGATCACGGAGAAGTATGGGGCAGATGTGTTGCGGTGGTGGGTCGCCTCCACAAACTTCATGGAAGATGTCGGGTGTGGCGATAACGTCATTAAACAGGTTGCAGAGAGTTATCGACGTATTCGCAACACGTTCCGCTTCCTATTAAACAACCTCTATGACTTCGATCCTGCACAAGATGCGGTTCCTGAAGCCGAAATGCAGGAGTTGGATCGCTGGATACTGAACGCGCTTCGGCAGGTTGTAGAGAAGGCAACCGATGGCTATGAAAAACACGAGTTTCATAGCGTCTACACCAGTGTTCACAACTTCTGTGCCGTTGAACTATCGGCTTTCTATCTGGATGTAATCAAAGATAGGCTCTACGCCTCTCGTGCCGACTCCACAGAGAGACGCTCTGCCCAAACGGCACTACATCAGATAGCCGACGTTCTGGCACGCTTGCTGGCTCCAGTCCTCGTTCATACCACGGATGAAGCTTGGGAATACCTCAAGACGCCGAATAAAGCGGAGAGCGTACACCTTGCCGACTTTCCAGAAGAAAAGGCTGACTCTGAAAAGTTTGTGAACTGGACAACAATCTTACACATACGGGATGAGGTGAAGAAAGCTTTGGAGGAGGCACGACAGGCGAACCAGATCGGAAATCCGTTGGAGGCGTGTGTTGAAATTAATGCTAACACTAGCACCTTTGGAATTCTTGTGGGATTTGGCGCGTCGTTGCTCAGTACACTCTTTTTAGTCTCTCAAGTAGTTCTCCACGAGAGTGAAAGCACTGGAGGCAGAAGCTTTGATCTCGATTTGAGGGTTCGCTCTGCGGATGGCGTGAAGTGTGCGCGGTGTTGGCTCATCCGTCAGGATGTTGGAACAGTCGAAGCGCATCCCACGCTCTGCGTTCGTTGTGCCGACGCAATTTCATAGCCTTCTCCCTAAGAGAAATGCCCAGTCTCTTCTTTAGAATACAAAGGAGAGACTGTTTTTTTATCTTAGCAAGGGCAATAATAGATAACAAAGCACCTTTCCAGAGATTTTTTCTCCAAAAAGGCACTTTTTTTGTGCATTTCGTCTATCATTATATGATTCCCTCCGAAAGGAAGACCTCTTATGTTAATCCAGTTTAGTGTAGAGAATTTCCTGTCTTTCAAAGACAAGACGATATTTAGTTTTCTTGCGGCAAAAGAGGACACCCATCCTACCCATATAGTGACGCATGAGAAGCCCCTTCAGCGACGCCTAGTAAGGGCTACCGCTCTCTACGGCGCGAACGCCTCCGGCAAGTCGAATATCATCAAAGCGATTCAGTTTGCGCGTGATTTTATACTCAATGGCACTCAGGCAGGCGAGGCAATTCCTGTATCGCCTTTTAAGTTGGTGTCTGAACCTAAGCCCAACTCACGATTTCAGTTTGACTTTCTGTACCAAGAAAAGGAGTATTCTTACGGCTTTACGTTGAACTCCTCCCGCGTTGCAGAAGAATTTCTATACGCTAATGAGAAAGGAAGAGAAGCGAAGTATTTCGAGCGTGTTACTTCAGAGGAATCAAAAACGGATGCCGAATTTGGGACTTCCCTCACAAAAGGTAACAGAAGAAAAGGTAGCTTTTTACGCTATAAGGCAGAAGACACACGCTCTAACCAGCTCCTGCTAACAGCTATTTTTGAAGGGAACATCAAGGAGAGAGTGGAGGAGTTGCTCCCTGTTTGGAGTTGGTTTACTTCTGTACTCACCATCATTGAGGCGGAACCAACGGCTAATCACCTTATTGCGGGTTTGCATAGGATAGGACCTCTTAAAGAGTATGCCAGTAGGATTCTATCGAGTATTGACACAGGTATTCATGCTGTGGACACTCGCGAAAGTAAGCTGGATTTAAATTTACTCCCAAATCTTCCCGAAGAATTGGTAAACGAATTACGAGAGGATATGAAAGCGTCTCAGGACAAAAAGGAGACGGGTCGATCCATCGAAATCCATGCCGGAGGCTTACCTCTCATAACTCTACTTCCAAATAAAGAAGGAGAATTCGTGACTATTGAACTTCTCCTTAAACATATTGGTGAGGAAGGGCAACACTTTAATTTTGATTTTGGTGAGGAGTCAGACGGAACACAGCGTGTCTTAAACCTTACTCCCATGCTCTTTTCCTCAAGTGAGGGGCGGGAGAAAGTATACGTCATTGATGAAATAGATAGACGCCTACATCCCCACATCTCACGCCTGATCATACAAACGATGCTCGGGTGCAAGGGCAATACTCAACTCCTTTTCACCACGCACGACACGAATCTACTCGATTTAGACCTATTAAGACGGGACGAGATTTGGTTTGTGGAGAAAGACAAGGAGGGGAGTTCTCATCTCTACTCTCTAGCAGAGTTCAAAGTTCGCCCTGACTTACAGATCGAAAAAGGCTACTTAAACGGACGCTTTGGAGCGATCCCTTTCCTTGGCGATATTGAGCGTTTAGCTCTTCCCTTAGAAGCACAAGAGCCTATCCATGCCTAACAGCCGTATCAAAATTTGGCGTAATGCGGTGCTTCCTCGTGTCATAGGGAAGCGAGACTCCTCGTTTTGCGTCATTGCCGTGGATGGAGCAGAAGCGGAGCCAAAATATTTTGAAAAGTTTGGCGATAGTCGCATCAAAGTAAAAGTTTTGCCTACAGAAGAAGGACACAGCCAACCCACGCATATTCTTGACCGCTTAAAGAACGCGAAGCAGAGCCTCCAAGAAGAGGATGCAATGGACAGTGATGAGTACTGGATGGTTTTCGATGTCGATGAGCGTGATGAAGAGGCTTTGAAAGCGATCTGTGCAAAAGCAAAAGAGGAGGGCTTTCAAGTTGCTATCAGTAATCCCTGCTTTGAATTCTGGCTCTTCCTGCACTCGTTTGATGTGAAAGAACTCGATCAGAGTGTAAAATTACTCCCTCAAGAAAAGCGTCCAAAAGAGATGAAGAGGTTATTAGGCGAATTGAGCAAGAAATTGGGCAAGAACTACTATCAAAACCTTCTAAAACTACCTTACAAGGAGTTCCGAGAGAATGTTCAGCGGGCAGTTCGGCGTGCAAAAGAGCATGAGCAAGGTAATAGGAAATGCCACCCCGATTTTCCGGGTTCTCATGTGTACAAACTGGTAGAGGCATTGCCTATCAAGAGCATATAGGCAATTTCATAAAACCATTGGCGCAAAACCTTCGTATAGAGTCTTGAATGGTAGCATTCTCCCCCCCTTCTCTCTGCAAGGTGAGAGGAGGGGGATTCTTCTATACGGAAGGGTGACCAATATGCGTAGAGTTTACTTTGTTCTCCCAACACTCTTGTTCTGCCTGTGCGGGCTAGGTGCCTTTGCCCAACAGCCTACGCCGAACACCGATTTTTTGGGTCTCCTTCAGATAGGGAGCCGCTTGAAGGATCGTCCCACTTTCAGCCTCGCCATAGATCAGAATGCGACCCTCAAAGCCCGACAACAGGCACTGAATGATCCAGAGGTACAAACCGCTCTACGGGAACTTCGAGATTGGCTAGCCAAGCCTCTCCAACTCCCCCCCTCTCTTACTATAACCGCTTTAGCACAAGATTTCCCCGCCGTTAGTGCCTCGCGCCAGTTAGCGCGTGCTCTCATGATTCAGCAATATGTCCAACTTGCAAACGGGAAAGTACACGAGGCGATTGATACTACTAGAGACACGCTTCGGCTCGCCTATGCCGTTCAAAACCACAGTATGACAGGCTTCCTGGTAGGCGTTGCAGTAGAGCGAATAGCTGTCAGCAACCTCTCTTCCCACCTCGACCAACTCTCTATTTTCGACTGCAACGCCTTGATGAAACTGGGTCAGGACTGGGCAAGCACCAACAAGATCTTCGAGTTTGCTCTACTTCGAGAGAGTGCAATCGGTTTGGAAAGCCTCAAGCAAGCACTGGGACAACAAAAAGAGGCACTCAAAGAGGCAGAGGACGCCCTCAAAGCGATGTATGCCCAGATTATACAGATGAACTCTCAAGCCTACTGGGACCGCGTGCCACTCCTCTTTGAAGCGAAGGGAGAGGCACTAAAAATTGGCGAGACACTGGTAACGAGCCTGCGCCCCGCTGCTTTGCGTCTACTGGATGCCTCCACCCGACGCATAGCATTGGCGCGAATGCTCTCTTGCCATGCCGCCATTCGTCGCCACCGTTGGGAGAATCGAGAACTCCCTGCCACCCTCGCTGCCCTTGATCTCAAAGAGATGAGTCTCGATCCCTTTACTGGTCAGGAGTTCCATTATAAGGTAAAGGGAAGCACTTTTACCCTAGAGAGTGCCGGAGCTTTTGACAGGGATGACACGGGCAACCTTGATCGAAGTAGCAGAAGTCCGTTTTCACTTAGCGGAACTTCTAATCCGTAGGGTAAAATAGAGACCATATTCACTCTTTAGAGCAAATTCACAATGACAGAACCCGAAACCCAAGCCGAATCCCCCAAAAAACCCTTGCGCCCAAGCGTATTCTATATACTCGTGCTCATTGTCGCAATGGGAGATCAACTCACCAAAGGGCTGATTATTAAAAAAATGTACCTTGGCGAATCGATACCCGTGATAGGAGATGCTTTCCGCCTCACCCTCGCACACAATACAGGCGGGGCATGGGGCTTACTCCCTTCTGGAAACCGACTCTTTGTGGGGATCGCGATACTTGCAGTCTGCTGTATCGTGTTTGCCTATCATCGTATGCGCCAAATGGACACACTCATGGCAGGAGCCTTCGCTCTTGCACTGGGAGGCGCACTGGGCAATCTCATAGACCGCCTGCGCTTCGGCTATGTTGTCGATTTCCTACACGCCAAAATCATCAATTGGCCCATCTTCAACGTTGCAGATTCGGGCATTAGCATTGGCATCTGTCTGCTCTTCCTCCACTTTGTGCGCTCTCTGCGTGAAGAGGCGGCACAGGAGCGACAAAAACAGACCACCTCTCACGAAACACAAGGTTAGACTCTATGCGTCCTGTACTCTTCCAAATCGGTGGTTTCCCTATTCGGTCTTTTGGAACTATGGCGGTCATAGGTTTTCTGGTCTCGCTCTGGTGGGCAAGACGTATGGCAGACAAGCGGATGCAGACCGAACTCGAAGGCTCTCCGCGCCGCATGGACCCCGACACGATGGGCGACCTCTGGGTATTCACACTCCTCTTTGGGATACTTGGCTCACGCCTGCTCTTTGTATTGTTAGAGTTACCCGCCTATATCAGACAGCCAGCCGAGGTATTCAAGATATGGAGTGGAGGCATGTCGCTTCATGGAGGGCTGCTTGGGGGGGTAGGATACCTGCTCTTTGTCTCTCGCAAGCACAAGATTCCCCTCACTGTATTGGGCGATATTATCGCTCCACTGTTTGCAGTCGTCTACACTTTTGGGCGCATCGGGTGCTTTTTGAACGGTTGTTGCTATGGAATCGCCTGCGATCTCCCCTGGGCGGCGCAGTTCCATGATGAGAAGGCGTTTAATGCCATTACCCCACCAAGCCACCCGACTCAAATCTATGGAAGCCTCGCCAGCATCGTCATGTTTGTCATTCTTACCCGTTGGGAGCGATATCCACGCCGAGATGGGGAACTCTTCTGGGGTTTGTGTGCGATGTACGGCTTCTATCGAGGCTTGGTGGAGTTTCTTCGCGCCGGAGCCACCTCCAGCTACCTTAGCCCAAACCTACACATCACCCTCACACATGTCATTAGCTTCTTTATGATCCTCATGGGGTTATTTGGACTCTACTGGCTAAGAAAAAACCGTCCGATCTCTTATCATCCACTGCCAAACCCCTCAGCAATAAAAACCTAAAGGAGTCAGAGTGGCACGCAAAATCATCGGTATTACCTGTGCTACTGCCCCAAGACAGGGTCTGGAGAGTGCGCGTCAGACGCTCAATCGCCCCTACGCTTGGGCAGTGGAGCAAGCGGGCGGAGTACCTCTCTTTATACCTGCCACGAGCTACACCGAGAACGCAAACGCCTATTTGAGCGTCTTGGACGGTCTCCTTCTTTCGGGCGGTGTGGACGTATCTCCCTCACAGTATGGCGAAGAGGATGATCCCGAACTCGGAGAGGTAGATCCCGATAGAGACTCGATAGAGCTTCCCCTCACGCGCCTTGCCTTAGAGCAAGACATGCCCCTCTTTGCGATATGTCGCGGAGTACAAATACTCAATATCGCCTTGTGTGGCACACTCTATCAAGACCTCCCTTCGCAGCGTGGCTCATGGATACAGCATCAGCAACGCCTTGCCGCCATTCCTCGCCACTGCGTCACACACACCATTCACATTGAGCCTGATACCCGCCTTCACCAAATAGTGGGTAGCACCCGGATGGCAACCAACAGTTTTCATCATCAAGCCCTCAAACAGATAGGAGCAGGGCTTTGCGTCACAGCTCACGCTAGGGACGGTATCATAGAGGCTGTAGAGAGTCCCAAGCATCGCTATGTCCTGGGAGTCCAGTTCCACCCTGAAGAAACTGCCGCCGTGGACGAAAAATCTCGACTTCTGTTTGAGGATTTTGTACGCGCAGTAGGGTAGACCTCTCCCGCAAAATAGGAGTGCTATGGTATAATGAAAAGGAAGCGGTAGACGTCTTTCCCAAAACACGTACCGAGACGCCAGCGGTGATCCCCGGCGATGTCGCTCATGCACGGGCTTACGCCTTGCGAAGCCAAGTGCCGCGACACGGAGGTTTACAACGGAATGAAGACGAGTCTGAAGTGCCGTTGCGGTCAACACCTTACCCGTCGCGACGTAATGCAACTCAGAGCGATGCAATACGGTAAAATGAACTATGTCTTTCTCAAGTTCCGGTGTTCTCATTGCAAAAAACTGGGTGAGCTTTATGTCAAGCCAGAAGAGTGGAGTGAGGCTCTCTTTCAAGAGGGTAAAGGCGAATTCACCGTCGCTGAAACGAAACAATTCTCCAAACTCGGCGCCATTACGTTTGATGAAATGAAACGCTTCCATATGGAACTAGAAAAACTAACCGGTCTCCCGGTAGGAGAGACAGAAGAATAGGAGCAAGGCAGGGGAAATATCCCTGCCTTGCTCTGTTTTTTCACACCTATGCATATCTATCTGCTACGACATGGCATTGCCGAAGAGCCTTCTATGGGACAACCCGACTCGGCGCGTCGTCTCATCCCAGAAGGGATCGAGAAGATGCGTCTCGAAGCGAAAGGTCTGGCACGCCTCGGATTGCGATGGGATGCCGTTTTTTCTAGCCCCTACCACCGTGCCTTAGAGACCGCTCAGATCGTCGCCGAAACTCTTCGTACCCCTGAGATACAGATAGAGACAGGAATCATCTCCGGCGCGTTTCGGCTCAGCGTGCTTCAAGACCTCGTCACTCCCTACCCCAGAGAGGCACACCTGCTCTTTGTGGGGCATGAGCCAGACATGAGCCACCTCACCTATGAGCTGACAGGCGCACAAATAGCCATGAAAAAGGGTGGGCTGGCTCACATAGAAGCCACCCACCCTGAACCCTCACAAGGAATTTTACGCTGGCTTCTCGCTCCAAGCCATTTGGCTCGGCTCGGCGAATAGCCTAATACCCCTCTTCGTCATAAAACGTATCGAACAGAACCTTCCCTAGCCCAAAAACCACAATCCCCGCCACACCAGTATTCTTGAACCGTAAGAGGTCTTCCATTCCCCCATCGGGAAACGCAAGCAAAGCTCCCGCCGCGAGAAAAACCATTCCGAGGCGAAAAAACAGCCGAGCCATACGGGTATCTACGGGCATAGCAACCCTCCCGAAGAGATGCAAGAGCGTTGAGTTAGTCTTCAGGCACCAAAGCCAGCTTTGCCAGTTCATCGGTCGCACTACGGCGGTTTTTGACCTGCTCATCTTGAACCACCTTGCCATCTTTGAACCGGATGATCCGCTGGGCATGATCCGCAATGTCTTGCTCGTGAGTCACGATAACAATCGTCTTGCCCTGCGAGTTCAAATCCTGAAAAATCTGCATAATCTCTGCGCCAGTGCGCGTGTCGAGGTTTCCGGTAGGTTCATCTCCAAAAATGATGGGGGGATCGTTCACGAGCGCACGCGCAATCGCGACGCGCTGTTGCTGTCCTCCTGAAAGTTCATTTGGTTTGTGAGTATGCCTATCTGCCAACCCCACCAACTCCAAACACCGCATAGCATTATCGGGGCGTGTCTTTGTTCCACTATAAAGCATTGGGAGTTCGACATTACGGACGGCAGTGGTGCGAGCGAGCAGAAAGAAGTTCTGAAACACGAACCCAATCTTCCGGTTCCTAATCTCCGCCAACTGGTTGTCGTTCAGACGTGCCACATCAATTCCATCCAACCGATAAGAGCCGGTGGTAGGTTTATCCAAACACCCTACAAGATTCATAAAGGTCGATTTCCCCGATCCGGAGGGTCCCATAATCGCCACAAATTCGCCTCGATTGATGGTAACCGTGACTCCACGCAGTGCGCGAACTTCGTTTGTTCCCATCTTATATATCTTGTAGGCGTCTATGACCTCAATCATCGCATCGCTCATATTTGTTCCTTGTTCCTTCAATCCCAAAGTATGCCCGCACAGGAATAGTACGGGAGAGAGCCTGAAAGGAGGTCTCCTCCCCCTCTTCCATATACGGAGAGGGGGAGGCACTGGTTACACCTATTTGGCGCGAGCTTGCAGATCGCTCATAAGTTTGCTCATGCTCCCTTTAGCAGCCGGCTTCATCTGCTCAAAGGGGAGTGAATCGGGGTTGAGGGGATTCCAGCCCTTGGCAGGAGGATCGGGGAACTTGAATCCACCGGCTCCGCCAGCACCACCGCCCGCAGGACGTGCGCCGCCACCGCCACCCATACCACCGCCAGCACGCGCCTTTTGCATCTTCTGGCGTGGGGTCTCGATGGTTGTCATCTTCTTGATCTGCTTCGCGGAGAGTGCTCCGGTCAGCTGTTTTGAGATGGTTCCGGCTTCGTCTTCAGAGAGGCTTGTTTTTGCTTTGAACTGATTGATGGTCTTTAGCGCAGAGGTAGCCTGCTTTTTATCCATCTCATAACCAGACTCTTTGCTCAACTCACCGATCTGATAGACCTGATCACCAAGAGCCATAAGCTTCTTATGATCGTCCCCAAACTTTTGCCATGCCTTGATCTTCTTGGCAATGTCGGGGGGCATACCGCCACCACCAAAACCCTGTGCCTTGGCAGAGGTCGTGCCAGCAAATAGAACGCCCGCGAGAGCCAAAGAACAAAGGCTCAGGCGCAGTGTATTTCGCAAATTCATCTTAACGAACTCCTTCCTAGAGTTTGAATAGCCCTCCTTATTAGGAGTTTGGGAGGGCTTGCAGAGAACATAATGGAACCCAAAATCGGACACTTGGGTCTTGTGGCGATTACTCGAAGCGCAGTGCCGTAATGGGATCGAGCTTGGAAGCCTTGTAGGCAGGGTAGAAGCCGAAGAAGACTCCCACGAGAGCCGAAAAGCCAAACGCGATGAGAACGGGTGGAAGTGTTAGGGATGTCTCCCAAGCTGGTTTTAGGGCAGGAAGCCCAAACTTCGTGAAGCAAACGCCTCCTATCACCCCAATTAAACCTCCCGTAAGAGAAAGGAACATGGCTTCCAAAAGGAACTGGAGGAGAATATGCCACCGCTTCGCTCCAATGGCTTTCCGAACTCCAATCTCACGGGTTCGCTCTGTGACGGAAACCAGCATGATATTCATGATACCAATACCACCAACGATAAGCGCGACGGCGGCAAGCCAACTGATGAGTTGTTCAAAGTCGGCGGCTTGTTCACTACTGTTTTGTGCAGCGACGGCGTTGTTGAAGATAATGAAGTCGTTCGGCTTGTTCCCACCGATCTTATGGCGTCGTTTTAGAACTTCGCTAACCTCATCTTGCGCCTTCTGCATGGCGCCCTCACTACGCCCCTCCACGCTCATGGTCGAGAGGATGTTGTCGGAACCGAAGAGGCGTCGTAGAGCGGAGGTGACAGGAACATAGACCCGGTCGTCCTCATTCTGGAAGCCACCGCCTCCACGCTCCTTGAAGACACCCAAAACCTTGAAGCTCTGTCCCTTTACGTAGACCTTCTGCCCAATGACGCTCCCACTTCCAAAGAGGTCTTTGTAGACCTGCCAGCCAAGCGCACACACAAACCGTTTTGAGCGAATATCTGCCTCGGTAAAGAAGCCTCCCTGAACGAACTCAAAATTGCGAATCTTTGGAAAAGCAGCACCACAACCATATACCTGAGTATTGGTGTTTTTGTTTCCAGCTTTTACCTGCAAGAATCCGCTACGCTCTGGTGATACGTTGCGAACGGAAGGAGCACCCCTCAAGATCGCCTTCGCATCATCAATTTTCAGGGTTGAAACAGCACCAAAGCTGATTCCCGCACGACTCTGTCGCCCAGGGATAACCGTTAAGGTGCGCGTGCCAAAGCGTTGGAATCGCTTCAATGAAGCATCGCGCGATCCCTGCCCCAGAGCCACCGCAACAATGACTGCGGCAACTCCAAAGATGACGCCGAGCATGGTTAGAAAGGAACGGAGTTTGTTCGCCGCAAGACCGCGCAGGGCAGCAACCAATCCTACCATCATAGTCTATTTACTCCTCGATTGCCAAGGGAGGGACAAAGTGATCTCAAGCGAAACCTCTTTGCCCTTCCCTCAGAAAGTGACTACCTGCGTCCGGGACCACGTCCTCCACCGAATGGGTTACCGCCCCCTGCGGGTGTTGCCCCTACGGGTTCAATGGTCTGAAGCACTATGGTTTCACCCTCTTTGAGTCCGGTCTTGATCTCCGTAGAGTCGTTGCCCTCTAGCCCAATGTTGTCGGATGTCAGCTTACGCTTCTCGCTCTTGATTCCGATCTTGAGAGCGGGGTCGGCTTCCTCACCCTTCTCTGCGGGCGCGGGCTTACCCCCCGATGCTATCTCCACATAGCGAGAGCCATCGGTATCGTTCTTGAGGGCTTCGTTTGGAACGGCGATAACATCATCCTTCTGATTGACGATAAATTCGCAGGTGGCATTCATGCCTGGCTTCAGGAGTTGGTAGGTCGCTTGTGTGTTATCTACCTCTACCCGAACGTGGGCAGTCGTGACGTTCTGCTCAATCACCATCTGAGGATCGATACGGATGACCTTGCCCTCAAACGTCGTGGTGGGATAAGAGTCGAAAGTAATGTCTACTTTCTGATCCAAATCCACGTTGGCAATGTCGGTTTCATCCACCTGCACATCGACATACATGCGGGTGGTATCCCCAAACTGAACGATGTTGGTTCCTGTCGAGTTGAAAGCAGAGATACCAGAGGAGATCAGGGTTCCTGCTTCAATGTACTTCTTCAGGATGATTCCGTTGCTGGGTGCAGTGACCTTGGTCTCATCCAACTGAACTTTAGCGTTCACCAAGGAGGCAGAGGCACGTGCGCCAGAGGCGCGGGCTTGTGCAATCTGGGTGACGCGAATGGTGTTGCTAATTCGGTTGGTTTTTGCCTGTCGCACAGCAACTTTTGCCTGCTCTACGTCAGCAAGAGCACGGTTATAGTCGGCAGCAGCAGCGTTGGCAGCCTGTTGTCTCAGGATAATGTCGGCACGGTTCGCCTCTGCACTTCTCAAAGCCGCTTGTAGCTGTCTCACACGCGCCTCTTGCGCCTTCACATCGGCATCTTGCGAGGGGTTTAGCGTTCTAAAGCGGACTGTCGCGCTATCAAAGTTAGCTTTTGCCACCCGATAGGTCGCTTCGGCTTGATCCACATTTGCCTCAGCCACAAAACCCTTTGCCAGCAGAGCCTGTTGGCGATGCCACTGAAGCTCACTGTTTTTCAGGTTGGCTTCTGCCTGATGTAGCGATGCCTTCGCCTCCGCTTGTTGGTTGCTCGTGGTGGCATCTTGCAGTTGGCGTAGTCGCTCTTGCTCAGCATTCAGCGAAGCCCGTGCAGCTTCGATCTGAGCCGTGGTAAGCTCTTTTTGCACCTCTGCCTGCTTCTGGGCAGATTCACTACGGGATTTTGTGGCAGACGCTCCCGCTTCCGATGCAAGCAGGCTCGCTTGTGCATTTGCAATGGAGATTTGCGTCTGCTCCTCTTGCAACTTCAACTCACGTGTGGTCTGATCGACTCTCGCTCTATTCGAATCGATATCGGCACGTGCCGAGTTATAGGTAAGGAGTGTGTCTGAGGGATCGATATTGACGATAATCGCGCCCGCTGTCACAATACTTCCCTCATCGATTTCAGGAGGAGTGCCGCTTTTCTCTTTTGCCTTCTCTATGTCGGGACCATAGTTCAACACGCGTCCACCTGCACGGCTACGAATGTCGACGGTGCGCCAGGGCTTAAGAACGCCGGTTGCGGTAACGGTTTTGCGCACCTTTCCCTTTTCGATTTGAGCAAGGCGGTACTGATTTTGATCCTTCGCACTGCTGCCCTTCATGCGCTGAGAGGTGGCAACGCCACCTCCAATGAGGACGACCAGCGTGACTACAATAACGATTGCACGCTTCATCTTCAGAATTTCCTTCCCGTGTCTGAGAGGCTCTGCTCAAAGAGAGAGTGACTCTCGGGTTTTGTTGGCATATCAAATACGGTTGTCGACTGTGCCCAAGTAGGAACCAAAGAGCTGGAACGAATAGGCTTTGCTCCGGGTACTTTGGGGGCATATTCGGGATCGTTGACACCGACGTTACGCTGAAGTTGAGCGTCGGCGATATAGTAGTCGTAGAGTGCTTGAATAAAGGAGTTTTCAGCGTTGGTCAGTTGTACCTGTGCCGTAATGAGTTCAAGCACGTTTGTCAAGCCGTTCTTTTGTCGCTCTTGCGCCACCTCGTAGTTCAATCGAGCGGCACGAATGGCGGTCTGAGCCGCATTCACACGCTTGCGTCCCAATTCGCGGATCAGCCAAGACTGCTCCACGCTCAAACTCACGTTTTGCTCTAGTTGATCCAGCGTGCGCTTCTGCTGTTCATATTGCGCTTTGCTCTCACGAATGACAGCGCGTGAGTTTCCTCCATCGAAGAGAGGGTAGTTAAAGGTGACGGTAAAGGTGCGGTTTTCGCCCTTATTTGGTTCTAGCGCATAGCCTTGAGTTATCGAAGCGTTCACGCTAAGACCGTTTTGTAGGATAGCGGTCTTGACTTGATAGCCTTGTGAATAGACCAGCTCCTGTTGTTGTTTGATGTCGTACCTATTGGAGTATGCGAGTTTGACATAATGATCCACAGTCCGTGTATCACCATCATAACTAGGAATAGGGAGGTTGTCTTCGGGAGTATTGAGAATATCTCCAGAGACAACGCCCATCGCATTCTTCAAGTTTGCCTGTGCCACATTCAAGTCGTTTTGTGCGGAGAGCAGGTTCACTTGTGCGTTTGCAAGGTCGGCTTCTGCTTGCAGAGTATCCGATTTTGCGGCGGTTCCTGCATTCGCTGCGGCTTGGACGATGTCCAGGTTTGCCTGCGCCCGCACCACGCTATTGTTTTGTGCCTTCACAAGTCCTCGCGCACGGTTGAGGGTGTAGTAGGATTGAGTGACGGAGAGAATGACCGATTGACGTTGGTTGGCGAGGCTATAGGCGGAGGCAAATGCACTGCGCCGACTGGAGCCAACGTTATTTTCTCGAATCCCTGTGTCCCAAATATTGTAGGTTGCATTTAATCCAGAGGAGAAGACCTCTGAACTACTGCCGCTACGAATGAGGTTTCCACCAAAGTTGATAACGCCTCCTGGTTGAAGGTTCGTGTTGTACTGAATACGGGGTTGTATTTGGGGAAAATACTGAGACCGTGACTGTACAAGGCGTGCATTTGCACCTTCGAGCTGTGTCTGCGAAAGTGCGATAGAGTTTTGAAGTGCCAAGCCGATTCGAACAGCCCGCTCTAGGGTGAGTGGCTTAGAGAGATCTGTATCTACAGCTCCACCCACAACAGGATTCTTGGGGAGCCCATAGCGTTGTTGGGCAGGGTTCTTCTGTTGAACCGCTTTGGGGGGAAGCCCTTGCATCTCTGAATCCGGCTCTTCGGCTTGCGCCACACTACTGAAGACTACAAACGGTAGGAGGGCAAGCGCATGGCGACGGAAGTGACGAACCATGTTGCACAGTTCCTTTCGGATTGGTTATAGGGAATTGAAGCGCAGACGGAAGTCTGTCTCCTGAATCATACAAAGCAATGGACGCATGGAAACCGCAATCCGTTTCACCTTCGTGAAGGCGATCTTTAGGAGGCGAGGGCTTTTCCACGCACAGGACGCGACATGAGGTCGACGACGGAGGAGGTATTGGAAGAGCCTTCTCTCTCACTGGTGTCGTCTCCCTCCATCCACTTATCTGGTAGAGGAGGCATGGGACGCTGAATCTCCTCGCGCACCTGCTCCGCAATGGCGGTGACATGGTGAAAAACTTGCAACACCTGCTCTCGCTCCTCTGGCGAGAGTCGCTCCCACACAAGCAGAGTCGTCTGTCGGCGCGGAGTGTCCACCATCTCCATCAAGTCTATGCCATATTGGCTCATGCGAAGTCGAATGACGCGCCTATCTGCAGGATCGGCGGCTCGCTCAATCAGCCCACGCTTCACGAGTCGGTCAGCAAGCTGTGTCACTGTCGATTGAGAGACCATGAGGCGTTCGCTATTATCCTTCATGGTTCCATTAGGAAAGCCACGTACCGTCCAGAGCAAGCGGAGTTGTGCTAGAGGCAGCATATCCAACTCTGGATGGTGTTTTGCATCAAAAACAATTGAGCGCATTAGCAGGAAGAAAGCCTTGCCAAAAGGTGGTTCGGGTGGGCAAGGGGAGGTACTTTTTTCTTTGGTTTCATGAGTAGGCATAGCGTCTCTCTATAATCCCGCTCTCTTCTGGATTCTTCCCCATTACTTCGATCTTCCCGAAATTTTGGAAGTGATAATATTTTGCATATTGAAAGTACTTTTGTCAAGAGTATCGCCGAATAAAAAAGGAGATTGCCCCTCATTTCTTGAATCTCTACTCTGCGACTCCCAATTTCGCGCTTTTTCAACTCCCTTACTGTAAGGCAAAAGTTCAGAGTGGTGGGAATCTTGCCTAGGAGTTGCTATTGAAAGCTCAGGATGCACAATTCAGATGATACACGGTACTCGATAGATTTGCCACAGACTGAGCTTCCCCTCAGTCACCACTCTCTGCCTCGCAATACGATATTGCGCCATGGAGAGGCGGAGGACGAAGGAGCAACCTTTGAGGTAATGCGTCGTGCTATGGGCTTTGAGATGCGAAAAGAGATGCACTCTGCCATACGGGATCATTTGCGCCAGAGTCCTGGATGCAGCTTTTGGGTGGCAGAAGAGACACCGCGCTTCGCACGTCCGCGCATAGTGGGCTATGCCCGTAGCATTATCAGAGATCGGGTATTGTGTATCACAGAGTTTTTTGTTTTGCCCGATCACCACCAACGCGGCTTGGGGCAAAGCTTGCTGGAGCATTGTCTTGCCGATGCAGAGCACATTGGAATAGAGGCACGCATGGTTTTAGCCTCCCAGCACACTGGAGCCAATTCGCTCTATATTCGTCAGCTGGGCTGTGCGCCACGTCTCCCCATGTTTCTATTGGCTGGCTCTCCAAACCAACTCCAACTTCCTCGTGAGCAACAGGGCACTGTCTTTGATCTCCACTTTACAGAGCCTGTCCGATCCGGCAACCCAAATCTCCTTTTTGCAGAGCCTATTCAGCTTAATGCAGAGATACGCGCCACTTTGCAAGAGCTAGACCACACGATAGTTGGCTTTTCACGCCTACCAGAGCACGAGTTTTGGTGTCGTGAAGTGGAACGCGGTGAGGGAGTCGCTCGGCTCTTCCGGCGTGGTTCTGAGACAGGGGAGATCGTGGGATATGCCTACACGGGCGTCGCCTTTCAGGGTCCTTTGCTTGCCCAATCTCCCGAAGACTTGCCCCGTATTTTGCACCATACAACCCAACTCTTTGCACACAAAAACCGTCTTCGTGATTTCTCCCCACTCCCACAGGGCTTCGATTCCTATTGTGCTGTTGCGGGAGTGTGTGCCCCCACACTGAAGTGGCTTTTGGAGTGTGGTTGGCAGATCATTTTTCAGTATCAGATGCTCAGCTCCTGCCCTTTAGGGCAGCCAGACAGATATATTGGTCATAACCCGCTCTATGTGCTTTGAGCCACTACACGAGGAGGTTTGCAAGATGGTCACGCCCGAAGAGAAGCAGGCTTTTGAGGAGTATGGATACCATATCGTGCGAGGTGCTTTGACGCCCACAGAAATAGAAAACCTGCGTGATGCAATGCGCCTATTGTTTCAAACCCCTGCGGATCACCCCTACAGTAGTAGCCTTACTCCTAGCAGTATCCCAGAGGCAGAGTGTGATCCCCAAAACCCCCGTGCACTCTGGAACGGTTTCGACCTTCCGCTCTTCGACGATAGGTTTTACGATCTTATTTTCCACCCACGCATTGCGCTCACACTGGATGCGCTCATCGGTCCCGACATCAACTTTTATGAGACCTGTTTTGTCTGCAAGCCTCCCCGATTCCCTGCCCACTTTCGAGACTGGCATCAGGACTCCTCCTATTTCGACCCCCAAACAAATGACAGAAACTGCGCCGTTATTCTCTATTTGGACTCTATGGATGGGGAGACGGGAGCGACACGCCTTGTCCCCGGCAGTCACAAACAGGGGACTTTGCCCCACGCTACGCCATCGGAGAGTGTCTCTAGCAAGCATTTGGAGATCGTGGACAAGCATCTGTACGAGAAGTTGGGGACAAACTTTACTTTTGCGCCGGGGGATGCGCTCTTCTTTTTGGCGCGTGTCGTTCACAAGGCGGGAGGCAATAGCTCCGCCACTTCACGCACAGGGCTGATCTACAACTATACACGCAAAGACACGCTCGATCTTGGCACAAAGAACCGAAGCATTGGCAACGGTATCCCAGTAGTGCGGAACGGGCGTGTCTATGTCCCAAGCCGAGAGGCGAGCAGTTAGCTACGACGCGGTAAGCGAATAAAGAGCGGATTGCTGTAGAACCAGAGGTCTTCCCACGGCTTTGTATTTGTGCTATCAGCCACAGGGTCTTTCACATTCGCCAGGTTTGTTCCTCGCAAGCGCAGGTAAAAATCGCCTTGCACCTTGTCAATTTTGAACCCATAGTCGAGGAAGTCCCCTTTTCTGACCGCCTGTGCAGGGGATACGGTTGCAACAACAGAGGTACTAGGATTCAAGAAAGAGGTGGGTTGGTAGGCTCCCGGCTCAATATTTCCCGCGATGATGTCGATATGATCGAGTTTTGGCAACTCCCCATTAAGGTTCTTTTTGCGGGGAAGTTTGATGCGAATGGAGATAGTGACCGGGTCATTGGGAGAGTTTAACGTCAAAGTTCCTCCCATAGGGATCATCTGACCGCCAGAAATGGCTAATAGCTCACACCGCTCTACGATATTCCCAAGGCTGGCGAACATATTTCCCGACCGCATCCCCTGCATGATAGCAAGCGGATCGTTTTGTGGTACAAAGACGGCGGTACGGCTATACTCTCCGGGGAAGAAGTCCTCGTTTTCCCCCTTCTCCACCCGTCTTGAACCAAGTTTCGTGCGCCCACTACTCTCAAAGTCTGCGTCGTCCAGTTGGCTCATGTCTTGCCAGTGCCGATGGCAGTTTGCCGTGGCGGTGACAAAAACGGGCAGGTTTTGGGCAAGGAGTGCATCCCACATCCCTCCCACTCGCGCCGTCATCCAATCGAAGCCCCCATAGGTACGATAGGCATCCTCGGGGTACTGTTCCCAAGAGCCATTACGCTTCGTCCCAGCATAACCACCACGCGGTTTACCATTTAGTGAAGCCGCCTGATGCCCTGGAGAGCCTTCAAACCCGCGCATGACATCGGGTGCAGAGGAGATAAGGGTTCGCATTTTTGCGGGGCTAACAAGCCCACGGCGTGCCGGCTGAGAGACAAATACGAGAGGCAAGGGGTTTAAGTTAAGGAGGTACTGCATCGCTTCTACCACAGCCTGCTCGTTGTTCTCTTTATCTACCACAGCCCGACACACAGAATCATGCAGTAGCTGAAACTCGCTGAGATGTTTCCCCTCGTTCTGGGTTGGGGGCATAATAACGGTTGTCTGCTCTCCCGTGGGCATATTCCATGTGACGCCCATAAAGATCGTCAATTTTGGAAATTGCTTGCGGGCAGCCTGTACTTCTGCAAGCATCTCTTTTCCAGCGGTTCTACTGTGTGTCATGCTGCCATGGTCGGCAACAACAATCCACTGCAAACCATTCTTAAACGCTTGCTCTGCCTGTTGGGCAACAGAGTATTGACCGTTCTTACTATAGTAGGTATGAACGTGAGGATCGCCCGCTAGCCATAAGCCGCGCTCATAGCTCGAGTGCAAACCCGGTGTGGGAGTTGGTGGTTTGGTTTGTGAAAAAGCATTCTCTTGTAGGTATAGCGCAGAGAGCGATAAGCCTACGGAGCCACCCAGAAAGGAACGTCGTGATATCCTTTGTCTGCTCAAATTGATAACTCCTTGCGAGATTGCTCTAAACCGCCAAGATTAGCGATCTGAAATGAAATGATGAGGTAGTTTATTATATGCTTTAGAGTGTAATATAGCCTACCTGATATTTATACGAGAATCTGCCTAATCTCGCCGATTGCATTGATACAATCACGATTTAGCCTCTCCAAAAGGGGGTTTTGCTCCTAGAAAATCTAAATTGGGCTGTCCCTCTGTATAATAGACTTCTTGCATAAGTGGGCAAACCTATGTGTTTGCCCCTACGCCGCGATAGGTTTGTAGGGGCGAGCCTGCGTGTTTGCCCAAGAAACGTGACTTAGGCAAGAGGTCTAATATAGTCTGGTTTAGATTTTCTCACTGCGTTATTTGTAGCAGTAGCCTCGCCCACTTTATATGCAGGGTTGCTCTGTATCTCTCCACTCACATGGATTGTCGGTTTAGTCCCTTAAAAAGGGCTAAACGAAACAACATCAGCGGGAGGTAATGTGTACGGAGCCACCATCAATCACATCAATAAAAAGAGAGCAACCACGCAAACTTGACATACCTATAAGTGGTGCGCTTTCTGTTAAAAGGACGAAAATGGGACGATCTTGCCCGTTCCATGAGAGGGTTGCACGATAAATATCAAATTCCACGTTGTTGTTATCGCCGAGCGTATACGTCTCACTTCGGTCATAGAACAGTTGTAGCTGTTCTATGATTATAGTAGGCAATGTCAAATATCCTGAGAAGCCAGTATCGATTGTCGCCTCCCACTCTATCAGTTCTCCATTGGCATCATAAACTTTAATGGGGATTACTGCCTCGTGGAGGGAATTGACTTGCCCGACAATCACAGGGCATCTCTCGTTGTAGAAGAGCCAATAGTCCCACTAGAGCGTTGTCCTATTCGCATTCCATAGAACGCACCCTCTGGATGTTTTTGGTGCGCTCTATCTGAAGCAGCAAAATCATCTGAATCTATCTCATAATCACCAGTTTCAATGTCTATGATAACAAACTTATTGAAATTATCTGCCTCAATGGTAGCACGTAGGTTCCGCTCATAGATGGCTCTGCCTCGTGTTGCTATCTGCTCTTTGTTAAACTTCACGTGTCCCATAAAAGTAGAACCTCTCGCTTCAAGTAGTAAACCTAGTATATCACACGTTTTGGGCTTGTTCATGAGCGAAAAAAGCAATAACTGTCTCTCTTTCGAGTCTAAGTACCGCACTCCATAAGACATTTTGCCCCTTTTTATGTGTTCTCATCAAAGAGGGAACGATAACAGGCGCGGTCAGGCTTACACTCGGTGGCGTGCGCTAGGTGCGCGTCGGGACCAATTGCCTGCATGGTGATGCTACACCAGCAGTGGTTGCTTCCATCCACAATGTCCGATTCCTCGGTGGGAACTCCTTGTACAAAGTAGTATTTTTTGCTTCGAAGTTCTCGACAGAAGGGACTCTGCATGATCGTGATTTCAGTAGGGTTATTTGCCATCGTCGGTGACCTCTCCTTACATTCGGTTGACATCGCGGAAAGCGGGTGGTGTGGGCGTTGCTACAAGATATTGGACAGCACGGCGCACTAGTGCTTTTGTGAGCGCAACTTTATAGCCGTTCTGATTGAGCGAAATGGAGCCATCCAATGCTTTCTCGGCAACGGCTTGGATCGTCTCTAGCGTGGGAGCCTTGCCCTTAAGCAGTGCTTCGGCATCCGGCACATGCCAAGGAATGGGAGCTACGCCACCAAGTACGATGCGACACTCGACCACTTTGCCCCCTGTATATTCGAGTGCGACAGCCACTGCCGACATCGCCCAGTCCATTGAGACCTGCTCTCGGAACTTGAAATAGACGCTTCTCGTGTTTCGAGAGGCGTTTGGAATGGTGATCTCGGTTACGATCTCATTCGGCTTCAAGACGTTCTCACGACGCACATCGACGTTGGGTAGAGAGAAGAACTGCTTGATAGGAATGGTGCGAGTGCCGTTTGCTCCCGCTATTGTAATCCGTGCATCCAGTGCAACAAGAGCCGTCGCTGTGTCGGACGGGTGAACAATAAACGAGGGTCCCCCGCCCAAGATGGCGTTATACTTGTTCTCTCCACTTGCGGCAAGGCAGTTCTTGCCCCCTTTTTTCAGACAGATGAGATGCTCGTTGCGGTAGTACCAACAGCGCGGGCGCTGGCAAAGGTTTCCTCCCAGTGTCCCCATATTCCTGATCTGAGTGGAGGCAATACTCTCTGCGGCAATAGCAAGCGCAGGAGCAAATTGACGGATCGTCTTGTCA
The DNA here is from genome assembly GCA_945878775.1 of Chthonomonas calidirosea. Classification (GTDB taxonomy): domain Bacteria; phylum Armatimonadota; class Chthonomonadetes; order Chthonomonadales; family Chthonomonadaceae; genus CAIJLM01. The sequence continues at coordinate 5,363 of CAMCUQ010000008.1, read as the reverse complement.
GTCGATAGGTCGGCGATCTTGGTCAAGGCTCCGATCTTGATTCCCGTATTACGATCATAGTGTATCCCTGTCATACCGGGCAAGTTCTTGATATTGACCACGATCTCTGGCTCAACAATATGTTCTTTCATCTCTGTCAGAAGGTCTTGTCCGCCTGCCATGATACGGATTCGATCTTTATGTACATCGCTTGGGTCAAGATAGCCAAGTGCCTCTTTGAGAGTCAGTGGGTTACGTAGTTCAAAAGCTTTCATGCTCATGTTTTGGTTCACTCCTCCTCTACCTGTATTGCAGGAGAGTGGGGCAGGATAATGTTCCTGCCCCTAGGTTGCATTCTATTTTAGTTATTCGACAAGGTTTCAAAAATTCCTTCTCGTATTGCCTATCTCAGCAGGGTATGTTATACTGCATTTTAATTATGAAAAAGACGTTAGTCGGCATTTTAGATATTGTCCATCACCTTGCCATCGTGCTTTGGTTGGGAGGCATGGTTGTTCTTGGCTTTTTGGTTGCGCCTACGCTCTTCCAAACTACGCTCTTGGCAGAGGCAGACGCACAGAAGGTCTACCGTACCCTCCTTTCTGGCTTCACTCTCTGGATGGAGATATGTGGCGTGACAATGGTGGTGGCGCAATTTTTGCTTCGCCGCCGTTACCAAAAGCAAAAGAGCCTCTATATTCTGGATGCAGTTCGGCAGCTCTGTACCTTTGTAGCCCTCCTTCTTGGCGAGATGTGCTTTCGGAACATTTTGCCAAACATGAACACGAGCAAGCGGGTTGGAGAGTTAGCAAACGTGAGCAGTTTAGGGGGAGCCTACTCCACTCTTGCCCTCGCGCAGGGAGCCATTCTGCTCTTGATTCTGAGCATCACCGTTTGGCTTGCTCTCCCTCAAAGTATGGGGACAACCCGGAGAGCCACCATGCCAGAAGAGTCGGTGACACCCACCACGCGCCCAAGACGTCGTCGAAAATCTTAATGCCGCACAAGAAAGAGAACCCTAGGATGTCCACAACCTCCGTACAACGCCCACCCAAACCTCCGATGTTTGTCGAATTGGAGCGAGAGCTTGTCGCCATTGTTGGTCGCGATGACGTCTTGACCAGTGAGGCAGAACTCCGTGCTTACGATTGTGACGCTTATGCTCCTGAAAAACACTATCCCGATGCCGTCGTTCTGCCAAAAACAACCGAGCAAGTCTCCCAAATCGTCAAACTCTGCAATCGGCTTCAAGTCCCCTTCATTCCTAGAGGGGCAGGGACAGGGCTTTCCGGCGGAGCAACGGCAGTGGTGGGAGGGCTGATTATTGCGACCACGCGCATGAACCGTATCCTAGAGGTAGACATTCCCAATAGACGCCTCACATCACAGGCGGGAACGGTGAACGTCTATCTCACAAAAGCGGTGAAGGCTGATGGCTTGCATTATGCCCCAGACCCCTCCAGCCAGGGAGCCTGCACTGTTGGTGGAAATGTGGCAGAGAACTCTGGGGGTCCTCATACACTGAAATATGGGGTCACGACGAACCATATCACGGGAGTGACTCTGGTTTTGCCGGAGGGGGATATCGTCCACTTGGGGGGCAAGGTGGAAGACCCCACAGGGTTCGATCTCGTCGGCTTGATCGTGGGTGCAGAGGGTACAATGGGCATTGTTACCGAGGTCATCACACGCCTCACTCCCCTCCCCCAGTCCGTCCGAACACTCCTCGGCGTTTTTGAGACAGTAGACCAAGCCACTCAAACCGTCTCCGATATTATTGCGGCAGGGATTCTCCCTGCGGCGCTAGAGATGGTCGATACTTTCATTATTAAGGCGGTTGAGGAGGCTTTTCATTTGGGCTTTCCCTTGGATGCGGAAGCGGTGCTGATTATTGAAGTAGATGGCTTAGAAGTGGGCTTGGATGAGGAAGCGGAGCGTGCCACTGCTATCGCCATGAAGAATGGAGCGCGAGAGGTTCGGAGTGCCAGCACAGAGCTTGAACGCGCCCTGCTCTGGAAGGCACGCAAACAGGCGTTTGGGGCATTGGGCAAACTTGGTATGTCGATGGTGACGCATGATGGGGTTATTCCTCGCACCAAACTGCCGGAGGTGCTGCGAGAAGTTCGTGCTATTGCCACGCGCTACGGCTTGGAGGTGGGCAATGTCTTCCATGCGGGGGACGGCAACCTACACCCAAATCTGATGTTCGATGAGCGGGATGCCGAGCAAGTAAAGCGCGTTATCGACGCGGGGCATGAGATTCTCAAGCTCTGCGTGGATGTCGGAGGCTCTATCACAGGGGAACACGGTATTGGTCTTGAGAAGATGGAGGCGATGGGTTGGCAGTTTACAGAGGCTGATCTCGCCCTCATGGAGCAGATCAAGCACGTTTTCAATAAGAATGAACTCTGCAACCCCGGCAAGATATTCCCCTCCGCAAAGCGTTGTTGGGAGACGGAACACGCGCCTCGTATGGTGCAAGCGGCACGAGGGGCGGCGGTTTAACCCGCCCCTCTCTCTTTTTCGCTCTCCCCTCTTTAATCTGCACTTTGAGCAGAGAACCCTTTTCTCTGCTTACCCCAATTTGTGAGATAATATTTCCACTCGCAAAACGCAAAGCCACAAAGGGGCACAAACAGAAATGTCGACTTGGGATGCTATCATCATCGGTTCTGGACACAATGGGCTGATTTCCGCAGGCTATTTGACAAAGGCAGGCAAGCGTGTGCTTGTTTTGGAGCGTCGTGATATTGTCGGAGGAGCCTGCGTCACCGAAAGCGTTTGGGAGGGGTATCGGGTCTCTGTGGGAGCCTACCTCTGTAGCCTTCTCCTGCCAGAGATCATTGAAGACCTTGAACTGCGACAGCACGGCTTTGAAGTCTACCGCCGAGAGACCTCCGGCTTCACCCCCTTTTTGGACGGTAACCACCTCTTCTTCTATCCCGATGAGGCGCGTATGCGTGTCGCTTTGGAGCGGTTTTGCGCCGACACTCCTCAAGATGTAGAAGCCTATTTCACCTTTGAAAATGATGTTGAGCGGGTGGCAACGCTCCTCGATGGCGTCATGCAGCAGAACACCCCCCCTAGCCCTGCCGAATTACAAGCCAAGTTTGACGCGGAAGGTATTCTGCCTCTCTACGAGGAGTTTATTGTGGGCAGTGTTCGCGCTCTCCTAGACCGACGCTTTCAAAATGAACGCCTGAAAGCGGTGCTTTCCACCGACGGCTTGATCGGAACCTATGGCGGGGTCTCGTCTCCGGGAACCGCCTATGTGCTAGTACACCACTACCTCGGTAGAGTACTCGGTTCACGAGGCTCGTGGGGCTATGTGCGTGGAGGCATGGGACAGATTACACAGGGGCTGGCGGAGTTCGTTCAAGAGCATGGTGGAGTTATTCGCACAGGGGCGACGGTGGAGCGTATTCTCGTGGAGGAGGGGCGATGTGTGGGCGTACTTCTCGAAGGAGGAGAGCGCATTGAGGCTCCGGTTGTCCTCTCAAATGCAGACCCCTATCGTACTTTTGTTACCCTCTTAGGGGACGCTTCTCCTGTCACAAACACGCCGGGGCTTTGGCGCGACTTGGTGGAGAAAGGGGGAGCCTCGGCAAAGATCAACCTCGCCGTCTCCGAGTTACCGCAGTTTACTTGCCTTCCCCCTCGTGCCGACAGGCAAACAGTGGGAGCCGAGCATCTCGGAACAGTGCACCTCTGCCCCGATATGGAGTATCTGGAGCGGGCTTGGGAAGAGGCTAAACGGGGCTACCCTTCCACAGAACCCATGATCGAGGTCTATCTTCAGACCGCCACTGATAGGAGCTTGACGCCCGAAGGCAAGCATATTCTCTCGCTGTTTGTCCAGTATTTCCCCTATAATCTTGCCCCCGGACTCGATCTGGACACAGAACGGGAGCGGTTTGCAGACAGGGTCATCGAGATAGTGGGACGATATGCCCCCAATGTACCCGCCTCTATTCTCCATCGCCAGGTCTTGACTCCACGCGATCTTGAGGCGCGTTTTGGGCTGACGGGCGGACATATCTTCCATGGCGATCTTCTCCCGCCTCACCTCTGGAACGCACGCCCCGGAGCGGGTTTCTCTGGCGCAAAAACCCCTATCCACGGACTCTATCTTTGTGGTTCTGGAGCGCATCCCGGTGGTTGTGTCTACGGTGCGCCGGGCTATAACGCGGCGCAAACAGTTTTGGCAGAGGCGGAGTAAAGAACGTGTCTCCTGATGCCCTCCTCTCTCCCATTCGTGCCGAACAGATGGCGCGAAGTCTCTTACATTGGTTTGGGGAGCATAAAAGGGATATGCCGTGGCGTGGAGCGACGCCCTACGGCGTTTGGGTGTCTGAGATCATGCTTCAGCAGACTCAAGTTGCAACCGTCATTCCATTCTACCTCCGATTTATGGAGCGGTTTCCGACCGTAGAGGCTCTCGCAAGCACCCCTATCGACGAGGTTTTGAAGTACTGGGCAGGATTGGGCTACTATGCACGTGCCAGAAATCTCCACAGAGCGGCACAAATCGTCACCAACGAACACCACGGTATTGTTCCCAATACTCCTGAAATGATTGAGACACTGCCGGGCATCGGACGTTATACCTCAGGCGCGATACTCTCCATCGCATACGGGCTTCCTCGTCCCCTTGTTGATGCCAATGTCATTCGGGTCTTGAGCCGGCTTTTTGGTCTCTCTGGCGACCCAAAATCACAAGCGAATCAAGCTCTCCTCTGGGGGCTAGCAGAGCGCATGGTTCCCCAACAGAACCCCGGTGACTTCAACCAAAGCCTGATGGAGTTGGGAGCACTTGTTTGTTCTCCCGCCGAGCCACAATGCGCCCGTTGCCCTCTCTACTCCGAGTGTGTTGCGGGGCATCTCCCCGATCCAACGGTGCTTCCAGAAATACCCGCAGGACGCGCTACCATTAGCCTTATCCATAGTGCTGCCCTCATTCGAAACTTCAAAGGAGAATTTCTACTTCTGCAGAGACCCCTAGAGGGGCTGTGGGGAGGACTGTGGGAGTTTCCACGCGTGACCTGTACCGCAGGCGAATCACCAGAAGAGGCGGCGAAACGGGCAGGTAGAGAGACAGTGGGCTTACCTTTAGAGGTTGGCATCAGAGTGGGGAAAGTGAAGCACGCCGTTACCCACCACAAGATCACGCTCTATGGATATCTCGCCTCACCTGTTCATACTCAGCTACAACTAAACCCCGTTGCAGGGCGTGATCTCGCTTGGATTCCTCCCGACGCGATTGAACAGTACGCCCTTTCCTCTCCACCTTTAGTTTCCGGTAAAAGTATGTAGACAAAAAGTGTGTTACGACATCAGGCAACTTCTGAGGTAGAGTTAAGTCGCCAAACAAATCCTCTTCCCGG
>CAMCUQ010000007.1 GCA_945878775.1 Chthonomonas calidirosea | reverse complement strand
GTGTGAACAGCGGGATTATACGGTAGACTAGAGAGGACATCAGGTACTCCGGGAAGAGGATTTGTTTGGCGACTTAACTCTACCTCAGAAGTTGCCTGATGTCGTAACACACTTTTTGTCTACATACTTTTACCGGAAACTAAAGTAATATAAGCCTCCTTAAAGAGCAATGTATACTCTCTAAGAAGGCTACTCTCAAAACCTACTTCTAAACGGCAAAAGAGTCCAAAATATTCTTTAGCGCAGTTGAGCTAGCAGGGCTTCCGGCGAAATGCTTGGCTCTTTGCACACCAAACCCGTACAAACATACGCTGTCGGTCTCCCCTCTCGCAAGCCTCGTTTCGCCAAGAGAGGAACCCCTTCAGGTATGAGAGTCTCCTCTTTTGCGAATGCAATAACCCTATTCGGTAAGTAGGTTCCATAGATAGCGAGTAGGAGTTCTTGGGTAGCAGGGTCTTTCCTATCGCCGAGAAGTGCGATCTCTTTGGGCGAAGCGAGGAAGAAATCAACCACACTTAGAACACGTGCAAACCCATAGGGATGCTTTTGCATGAAGTCAATGAGACCATTTAACATTTGCTCCACGCACACTCGGTAATTTGGCTTATCGAGGAGTATCGACATTTTGACCAGTACATCCATGGCAACGGAGTTCCCGCTAGGAACCGCGTTATCATCCCAATCTTTGGGGCGATGAATAAGGGCTTCGTGATCTGAACTGGTAGTGAAAAAGCCGGCTCGCTCCTCGTCCCAAAAGTACGCAAACATCGTTTGAAGGAGTGCATCCACCTCTTCCAACCACTCAAACTCTCCCGTCGCCTCATAAAGCCATAGAAGCCCTTCCGCATAACAGGCGTAGTCTTCCAGATAGCCATTCCCCTTAGCTCGTCCCTGCCGCCATGTCCTGTACAGGCGTAAGTGCCCCGCACTATCCCGATACATCATTTGGCTTTGGAAGAATCTTGCATTCTGAATAGCCGATTCGAGGAAATCATTGCGTTGGAACACGAGCGCACACTCTGCCATCCCCGCCAGCATCAATCCATTCCAAGCGGTGATTACTTTGTCGTCTAGCGCCGGCTTTACCCGTTTTTCACGTTCACGCCAGAGCGTCATTCTCGCCGTATCAAGAACATGTGCTACCTCTTCCAGAGGCAGATTGAAGGATTGCGCCACCGAACGTGCATCTCGGATCACATGAAGAATATTCTGCTCCTCCCAGTTGCCTGTCTCCGATACGTCATAAAACGCCCCAAAGAGGGTTGCATCCCGTTCCCCCAAAATCTCGATAATCTCGTCCTGAGACCAAACAAAAAACTTGCCTTCCACCCCTTCCGTATCGGCGTCTTGAGCCGAGTAAAAACCGCCCTCTTGCCCCGCCATTTCCCGCAAAATATACTCCAGCGTCTCCTCTGCAACCCCTTTGTAAAACGGCTTACCCGTCACTTGGAAGGCACGGACATACGCCTGAACCAGTTGGGCATTATCGTAGAGCATCTTCTCGAAGTGAGGAACCAGCCAGGCGGCATCGGTACTATAGCGGTGGAATCCCCCCCCCAGTTGGTCATACATTCCCCCAAGAGCCATTCCGTGCAGGGTTTTCTCCACCATCTCCAAAACCTCTGTGCTCTTATTACGCGCATAGGTCTTCAGCAAGAACAACAAGACATCGGGCTGAGGAAACTTGGGTGCATTGCCAAACCCACCAAACTGCGTATCGAATCGTTGGCAAATCTTGGCAGATGCCGTATCGAGCAGATTGATACTCAAAGCTTCAGTAGCCGGCTGATTCCCGCGCAGGCTCTCATAATCGAGTTCCTGCACGATGGCACTGCTTTGTTCCTCAATCTCTTGCCTGCGGGTCTCCCACATCTCCGCAATAGAGGTTAAGAGCCGTGGAAAGCCCGGTCGCCCGTACATATCGCTTGGAGGGTAATAGGTTCCCCCATAGAACGGCTTGCCTTCAGAAGTGAGGAAAACCGTCATGGGCCACCCTCCCTGCCCGGTTAACATTTGCACAACGGTCATATAGATCGCATCTACATCGGGACGCTCCTCCCTGTCAACTTTGATGTTAATATAAAAGCGATTCATTAGAGCGGCTATCTCTGGGTTCTCAAAACTCTCACGCTCCATAACATGACACCAATGGCAGGCAGAATAGCCAACCGAGAGCAGTATCGGTTTGTTCTCGCGCTTTGCGAGTGCTAATGCCTCTTCGCCCCATGGATACCAATTCACCGGATTATGAGCGTGCTGTAGGAGATAGGGGCTTGTTTCGTCAATCAAGCGATTTGTATAGGTGTGTTCAGGCAAAGAGGGACTCCCAAAAACAAAAATCCTCTCCACCCAATTGGTCGAGGTGGAGAGGAGAGCAGTTGAGCATTAAGGTGCGGCAGCCACAATCGTAGCGAAATCCTTCGCTTTCAGACTGGCTCCGCCCACTAACGCACCATCAATATTTGGCTTGGCAAGCAAGTCTTTTGCGTTGCCAGCGTTCACGCTTCCGCCATATTGGACATGAACCGTTTCTGCAACATCGCTTCCATACAGGTTCGCCACAGTCTGGCGCACCACGCCACAGACACGGTCCGCTTCGTCTGCCGCGCACACTTCACCTGTGCCAATTGCCCAAACGGGTTCATACGCAAAGATCAGCGTTTGCACCTCTTCTACACTCACACCGGCTAGAGCCGCCGTCGTCTGCGCCCCAACAACAGAATCGGTGCTGCCAGCTTGTCGTTCAGCCAGTGTCTCACCCACGCAGCAGATCGGGATCAGCCCTCCAGCTAATGCGGCGCGCAATTTACGATTTACAGTGGTATCGCTATCGCCGAAATAGGCAAGAATTGTGGCGTCAAAGTCAGGCTCAGGAACCCCAAATCTCCCTCGCCGCTCCGAGTGCCCTACGATGACGTAGGTGCAGCCAAGATCGCGTAACAGAGGCGCAGAGATTTGCCCCGTATAGGCTCCTTTGGTTTTCCAAAAGAGGTCTTGCCCCCCCAAAGCAATGGGGCTGCCCTCTAGCAAAGTCGCAACACTCTCCAGTGCCGTAAAAGTTGGGCAGACGATCACCTTGGTGTTAGCATTAGGAGAGAGAAGGGGCAACAGTTCGCCCAACAAAGCTTCCGCTTCGGGGCGCGTTCCATTCAACTTCCAGTTGCCCGCTATAATGGTCTGACGCATAATCGAAAATGGCTCCTTCTAAGGTAAAAACTTAATGCACACAGGATGGTCGAGATCGAGCCGATGCCCTGTCGATTTTAGCATTCCTGTCTCGGAATCGACATGAAAAACGGTTATTCCCCCCTCATTCTGGTTCGCAACAAGCATAAACTTGCCGGAGGGATCGATACTGAAGTTACGTGGATACTTCCCTTGCGTTGGCTCTGTTCCAAGTAGCTTTAGGTCTCCATTACTCTGGTCTATGGAGAAGATAGCGATGCTGTCGTGCAATCGGTTGGAGCCGTAAAGGAATTTGCCATTCGGATGTACCAGTATCTCCGAACAGTAGCTTGTCTTGTTGTACCCTTTGGGAAGCGTGGAGTAGGATTTAACGACGCTCATTTTGCCCGTGGACTTATCAAAGTTAGTCTGAGTCACCGTGTTGTCCAACTCGTTGATGACATAGCCCCATTTGCCATTCGGGTGAAACGCGTAATGACGAGGACCAGCACCGGGCTTCATGGTAGCCGTACCCACTTCGCTCAGGGTTCCTCCTTCGGTGTTTAACTTGTAGGAGTAGACCTTGTCGTTACCCAGATCGGAAACGATAGCGTAGCTGTTAGAAGGATCCAAAAAGACAGAATGGGCGTGCGCCTCTTTCTGGCGGGATTTATCGACGCTCGAACCGGTGTGCTGTATATGGCAGGACGCTTCTACCAAATGCCCATCCTCTTGAATGGGAAGCACTATCACACTTCCAGAGGAATAGTTCACGACAAGTGCGTTTCTACCCGTCTTATCAATGGAGATATGACAAGGAGCTTCACCTTTAGAGGACTGCTTATTCAGAGGAGTCAGTTTCCCAGAGCCTGCATCTAGGGCAAATGCGCTCACAGAACCCGTGTGCTCTCCCTTCGTTGTCGCATCCTCATTGACCGCATAGAGATATTGATTGGAGGGGTGAATAGCAAGAAAGGAGGGGTTGCTTGCCTCTGCAACCAACTCAGGCGCAGAGAGTGCCCCCGTCTGAAGATCGAGGCGAGAGAGGTAGATGCCTTTGCATTTACCATTCGTATAGGTTCCAATATAGAACATACGTACTTGTGTCCTCCGTTTTTGTGGCGTTGGGTGAGGGGCAGGCTTGTGGCGAATGCCCGCGAAGGTATGAGTAGAGAGCGCAATGGCTCCGATACACAATAAAGCCATCGCCAAACGCGATATTTGCGACCGTTTCAAGAGCGATACTCCTCTCTGTTTGCGTTCCCTATGCGTAGGGTAGTGGTTTTAGTATACCCGACAGCGCGTAGAGAACAGTTCGCAATCGAGCATTGGAAAGGAGGAGCTTCTCCTTGTGATTTCAAAAAATGCTGGGTATTTTTGCTACGTTCACGCAAATGAGAAGCACTCGTATACGCTCCCGTCACGCCACAATGGAACAATAGAGGTGTAGCAGGCAAACGCATTGCCCCATCACACAGATTATAAGATGGTGAACGCATAGGACAAGCATCACCGTCACACCGAATGGCGTGAGCCATACCGCTGAGAAAAGGTTTCGTACTTCTAGTATCAGACCTCCCTCACGGTAAAGCCCGGAGTGAATTGCCGCCTCTCAACGGTTCACTCCGGGCTAAATATTGCATCCACCACAAAACGCATAACCACACAGGCATTCAACACCTTAATCGGCTGTCACCTCTCGCAACTACTCTGGCGGGTTCTCATTCTCAAAATGAAGAATACTGAGTTGAGACGCCAGTTGGCGCGCCAATCGCATAAACGCACTCCCCTCTGGCGTGCTCTCTCCAGACAACACCGCAGGGTAGCCCGTATCTCCCGATAGAGTCACTGTCTGCGTGAGCGGGATACTGCCAAGATAGGGAATCTCCAACTGCTTTGCAGATTGTTCTGCCCCACCGCTCCCAAAAATACCCCCACTCATATTCTCCACAATACCCAAAATTGGAATAGTCTTTCCTGTCCCTTGTTCAAGCATACGAAACATGGCGATACTCTTGCGGGCAATATCCTGCGCCACCTGTTGCGGCGTTGTCACCACCACCACGCCCGATATCGGAACCAGTTGCGCCAAAGACATAGGTACATCGCCGGTTCCCGGAGGCAGATCGACGACGAGATAATCCAAATCTCCCCAAAGACAGCCCGTCAGCATATCGTTCACGGCTTTTCCCAACATTGGACCACGCCAAACTACCGCCTGATCCGATTTCAAGATAAAACCGAGCGACATTACCAAAACCCCATGCGCCAAAACGGGAAGCATCTTCGGACCACTTTCAGACTTGATTACGTCTGGTTCTCGCCGAATCCCCATCATCATCGGAATGGAGGGACCATAAATATCCGCATCGAGCAAGCCAACGGTTGCCCCCTCTTTCGCCAAAGCCACCGCAAGATTTGCAGAGACGGTACTCTTCCCGACTCCCCCCTTACCGCTTGCGACCGCGATCACGTGGCGGACACCGGGCAGAATCTCTTGCGGACTCAAAGCGCGACCGCGCACACTGGCAGTCATCTCTATGGCAACTTGAGTGACGCCCGGCAGAGCCATAACCGCACTCTCTGCCTCCGCTTTCATTTGGTCTTTTACGGGGCAAGCGGGGGTGGTAAGCTCAATTTGGAAGGCAACATTCCCTTCACAAATCTTGATCTCTTTGATAAAACCGAGGCTGACGATATCCCGATGTAGGTCGGGGTCTTCAATGGAACGGAGCGCATCTAGAACCTGCGCTTCAGAAACGTTTGGCATTCACTCTTCTCCCTCAAGAACTAGGAGAATGATACCCTATATAGCCCCCTTAACGTGCAGTACATATCGGGCTAGCTCTGCCAGATTTCCATTCCAGCACCCATGATCTGATACTCTTGACCTTGTTGCCCCCTTTTACCGAAGGGAACTAGAGCAAAGCATCACCCTTTCAGTGCACCACTCGTTATGCCTTGAATGAAGTAGCGCATCCCAAACGCAAACAGTATTAGCAGTGGAATACTGCCAAGAACATATCCTGCGAGCGTCGGTCCGTAATCGAGATTGAACTCCCCTGCGAATTTCGTTACACCAACAGAGAACGTCTGAATTGTATTGTCGCTAATGGCAATCAGGGGCCAAATATAGTCGTTGTATACAGAGAGCGAGGTCATAATGGCGATAGTCGCCAGTATCGGGTGAGAGAGCGGCAACGCGATCCGCCGATAAATGTCCCACTCCGATGCACCATCTAAGCGTGCCGCTTCAAAGAGTTCTTCGGGAAGCGACTGGAAGAAGCCCCGGCAAAGTAATATGCCAAAGACCTGTCCTCCCGCTATGTAGGGCAGAATGAGCGCCCAACGGGTGTTCATCACGGCGAAGGGTCCCCACGTATGCCCCGCGAACACAAAAGCAGGAAGTTGCATCCCTTTCACCATCATGAAGGTTGGAATGAGAGTCAGGATACCGGGGATCATCAGCAGAGAGAGAATCGCATAGTAGAGCAGTTCACGTCCTGGAAAACGATGCCGCGCAAACGTATATCCTGCCAGAGATGCCAGCACCAGAACGCCACCTACCGTCATAATAGCCACATACGCGGTATTGACGATATAGCCCCCCAGAGCACTATAGGCTTTCGCGTAGAAGTCCCACCTAGCCGGTTTTGGTGGCTCCCAAAAATGCGTAAATATCTGTGCGTTGCTTTTAAGAGAGAGAACCAGCATCATGACGAATGGAACCAATGACAGCAAAAGCAAGATTATCAGCGCAGAAATCAGGACTGCCTGTGTCAGTATTCGACGAGTTTGCATCTCAGCCCATCTCCTCAGTAGCGGTGACAAATCGCATATTGGCGATGGTGAAGGTCAGAGTCACCAGAAAGAGAACAAACCCGATGGCAGAGGCATAGCCATAATGCCCAAAACGAAACGCTTGAAAGTACATATGCAGAGCGGGAACGTGCGTTGCCAAGCCCGGACCTCCGCCTGTCAGAACGAGAAGGCTCCCGAAATCCTGCAATGTTCCAATGATGGTCAGGACAGCAATCGTTTTCATCTGCCCACGTAACAATGGCAAATCTATGGACCAGAAACGTTGCCAGAAGGATGCGCCATCTACCGAGCTTGCGGCGAGAATATCCAATGGAAGAGCCATCAAGCCCGCCAAATAGAGGAGCAGAGCTAGCCCACCAGCCCAAGGAAACCCAATACCTATCACGGCAGGCAAAGCCGTGTGCCAATCTCCAAGCCATGCGCGGTTCCAACTTCCTAGCCCAATAGCCGTCAGCGCGTTGTTCAGTAGTCCAATGTTTGGATCATAGATAAACCCCCAAAGCAAGATGCCGACCATACCGGGAACAATCATAGGAGTTAGAAAGAGGGTGCGGAGAACATGCTGTAGACGCCCCGACCGCAGATGAAACAACATCTCTGCGACGATTAAAGGGACGACGAGAGTCTTCACAAGACTTGCCGAGAGAAGCCAGAACTGATTACTCAGGCTCAGGCGCAGAAATTGGTCCTCCGCCATACGACGAAAATTCTCAAGCCCATTCATGCGAGCAGTGCCAGTCGTCTCCCATTCTGTAAAGGCGTGATATAAGCCAGAAAACGCTGGAACATAGTTAAATAACCCCAAAAAGAGAAACGTGGGAACGAGAAACAGATAAGAATATCGACTGCGCCAGAGCGTCCGAAGTGTCACTTGCCCACCTTGTCTTTCGTCTGCGGGTTCATGTCGTAATTCATCTGATGAACAACTCTCGGCACTGCCTCTAGCATCGTCTCTTGGTAGCGTTTGAGGCAGGTGTCCACAGAGACGCGCCCATCAAGGTACTGTTGTGCCCAAACCGTCCATTTCCAAACAGATTCTTGCTCATCCGCCAGTCCACGAAAACTGAGTTTCTCGAACCCTCGATTCGTAAAAGCGTTGAAGTGACGCGCCATGGTCTCTGGCATTTTCGCTCCCGGAATCAACAAGGGACCGTTGATGGACTGTCGCGCTTTCACCGCCTCTTCCACCAAAGTCTGTGCGGCGTGTGGTGTGGTGGTAAACATTAAAAAGTCGGTGACAAGTTTGGTTTGAGCATCATTTTTCTTAACCACGCTCCACATCGCCCCCGCTCCCCCCACCCCACGGAACGGTGGAATGTGAAAACGCGACTGCGTAAGCGGCGGTACAGAGAACACGCCCCACTCAAACCGGTCTTCGGGATATAGATCACTCTGGTCTTTCTCCAACTGGGATATAGTCGGAGAGGCATGAAGCATCATGGCAGCTTTATGGGTAAGAAAAAGCTGGTATGCCGAGTTTGCATTCGTTCCGTTGAATCCGCGTTGCCAATAGCTGGCGAACTCGGCAATTTTGGTATAGGCTTCCTGGAATCGTACACTATCCATGCGAATCTGTTTGTCGCGAATGGCAGCAATTAACCGCTCCGGATTCATTATCAGCGTGGCATCGTTATAGGGACTACTCACATCTAGCTTGAAGCCGTCATTGACACGGGGATTGTAATCCCAATCGTTCGGGTGGGACATTACAAGCGGCACCGCATCACGCAGATAGGCGTCCGTGAAGAAACGAAAAATCCAGCCCACCGTTCCCGACCAATACGAATCGGCATCTCCCGGTACAGCAAAAGGGATGTAACCCGCTTTACGAATACGGTCTGCCTGTGAAAGCATCTCCTCCCATGTTCGTGGCGGTTTTAGCCCAAGCTTCGCGAAAACGTCCTTGTTATAGAAGAAGGCTATTTCGATGAAATCGAGAGGCAGAACAGCGACATCGCCCCCGATCTTATACTTTTCCAGAAACTGCGCGTCGAGGTTCTGCTTCCAAGGCTTGTTCGTGTAAGGGTTCGTCTGCTCCATGTAAGGGGTGAGATTGACAAGCAATCCCCGCTCATAGAACCCAATCGCATAGTTCGCGTTGTAGATGTCGGGAGCGGTGTCGGAGCCAGTGCCTATCTGGGTACGCAGCCATGTCTCATACCCATTAGGGGGCTGAACTTGCACATGAACCTGCACGCCAGGATGCAGAGCCTCGTACTCGCGTGCCAATTTGAGCAAGCCTTCGCGGTAGTTCGCGCTAACCGTTGCCAATGTGATCTGCTGTTGCTTCCCCACCGCCTCTGGAGGTTGCCCTCGCGAGTCGCCTGTCAAGGCACACAACGAGAGCAGCACAAGAAGGAGTTTTTGCACCTCCCACAAACGCAGGCAGTCCTTCCACGAAGAGGGTTGGGAGAGCCGCCGTTGTGGGTTCCTAAAAGAGATTCGTCTCATGAGCAGTTACTCTGTCGCATAAAGCCAACGCCCCTTGGTTTCCATAGTGGCAGTAAAGACAAGGCTACCATCCTCCAGAGTACAGGGAATTTTCGCCCCCTTGCTTCCGGGCTGAACCCCTTCTACAAAGAGTTGAGCAGTAGAGGTCACACTGCCCATAGGAATATGCAGGGTTCCTGTACCATTGACCATGATCTGCATCACTGCGCCACCTGCCACCCGCCGCGCTTCAGGAATGGGAGCCCACCCCACCTCTTCGATGTCGCTATCGGCAAAAATCGTCTCTTTCCCGTTTACCGTGATTTTTTGGCACTGACTTCCCGCAAAAGCGAGGAGGCAACCCGTGCTATCCACTCGAAATGTGACCGCCTTCTGCCCATTGTAGGTTACGGTGTGCCCATGAACCTGAAAGTCGGTGATTTCAATAGCCTCTGATGGTGGGGGAACCCGATTTAGATAGGTAGCATCATCCGTTTCATTGCGGGAAAACCCGCCAACCCAATCCTCTTCTGTCTCTCGAAAATGCCGACACAAAGCGATGGCTCCGTTTGGAAAATGGCAAGCCAAGTAGTCGGTGGTACGGGACAAATACTCCGAGTTGTCGTTCATGCCAGAGAAATGACCAGTGCCAGGGTAGGAGCCGAACCTATGGAGTATTTCAAACCACCACCGTGCCTCATAGCCGAGGCTCTTCGACTGGTCATCTCGTGGGCGAAAGCCCAAGAAGCTCACACTGCCCCCGTTTTCCCGCTTTTTCAGCGTTCCGACAACGCCCCCCTTTGTCGTCGCGATAGTCTGCACTCCAGCATGCGGCGACACCGGGTAAATGTGATCTACGAGCAAATCAGTGAGGATCGTTTGAGAGGGCAAGCCATCCAAGTGCCCCACAAACTCGACCTGGCGTCCGGGAGCCATTTTGCCTTCGTTCAGCGCATGAGTGTATTCCACACCAAACAGTTTCTGCCATGTTTCGAGGATCGGTATCCCCTCAGCAGAGAGAAGAGGAGGAGGTCCCGACCAGATTACGCACCCTCCGCCTGCGGCAAATGCATCCATGAGGGTCAGCAATGACTCCGAGGGAAACGGCTCAAACGTTGCGACGAGTGTGGTAAAACGGCGACCGCCAAGCACTATTCCACCGTTTATAACTTGCCCTTGTTCCAGCAGTTTGTCTTGTGTGATGAGATTAGCATAGCCGTATTGCGCCATCCAGCTGCCAAAACGCTCTTCCAACGCGACCAAGTCCATGGGATAGAGCATTAGGACCTCGACATCCCGATGTTCCATCTCTTGCACCATTCCATAGAGCGGTGAGCCCGCCGCGCCGTAGGTGTTCACCAGAGAGGTCCGCCTTCTGTGAAGTTCGCTCGGCATCCCCCAGTGTGCGGCATACGAGTAGGGAATCTCGTTCAGGATTCCAGTAGAGCAGGCAAGAGAAAGTCCGACGTAGTTCCTGTCCAGCCAACCAATTTCACAATGGTCGTTGCCATTCCCCGTGAGAAAATCGCCCCATTTAAAATAGTCATAGCACGCGGAAGCCGCCTGATGCACCGTATTTGACCAGAGGAAGTTGGAGGTGTACTCGTAGCCGTTACGGTACATGTTCTCCTCTCCGGTATCCCACTTGTCTACGGTTGGGCTTTCTGCCCATGTCGCATGAGCGCGCGCCTCTAATTTGTGTCCCATACGTTTTTCGGCGTGGTGTTTCGCCTCCGTAAAAAGGTCGGTCACGCCGTTCTGTAAGAGGTGATAGTATCGTGCCCTAAAGAGTGCTGTCTGCCGAATGGCTTCCGGTGTCACGCCAAATACGTGAGAGCCATCCGCCTTCGCGCTCAAGTCCGTGGCAGTGTCTTCTTGTCCAGTGCAGAAATACACCATATACTTTGCAAGGTCGGCATATTCCGCGCCATACTTTGCGGCGAAGCGTTTCGATAACCCCGGACTTACATAGCGCAGAGCGAATGTGCCATTGTCATGATGCCCGAAATAGTTCCAGTCTTGTTGGATGTGCATCTCATCGGAATAGAGCGCGTTGAGTTTAACACCAGCATCGGCATACTTGTCCACAAGCACCTTGAGGAACGGCAAGGCGTTCTCACTGAAATAGTCCATCTCTGGTGTTTTGTACTGCTGAACGACGAGGACGCGGTTTCTGTCTCCAATCTCCGTTTGCCCCTTGCCGTAGACACGGATACGCGTCACGCTAGCGTCAAGTGCGCTACGAGTATAGCGTTCCACTTTCGCAGTGCCTGTAATCTCAACAATCGAGTTTGGGTCTACAGTTTTGTAGTGCGTCCCTGGGATATTTGTCTCCTGAAACGCAAAGACACGCACCCCACTATCCTTCAACTCGATGATCCCTTTGTTATTAGCCCAACGCTTTTGTTGCCAAAGTTGGACGCTGAATGTCCCCGTGCTAGGTTCGCGCACCCCTTTGCGGTAGTGGAGCCAGAGACCGGCTTCGCCGGTCTGGTTCACGTAGCCGGGACCGATTTCAAGCGGACTGAGCAGACTCAACTCCAACCCCAGCCCATACCCTTGTGCAAATTTGCTCACCGCAGCAATGCGCTTCACATAGGCATCCATATCTGGCGTAAATTTGCGCGGTCCCTCTTGCCCTGGTCGGTATTGACTAAAAAAATGGTCGAACGCCACAATCAGCGTGTTGTGGCCCGCAGCCTGCGCTTTATCACAAACAGAGCGGAGACTTCCCTCCTCTTTCTGAAAACCGAGCGACAAATTGAGGACGGTGTCCGGGTTTGCCAACGCATTCAGCTCTTTGTCGCTGACGAGAATGATGACAGATTTGCCTAGCTGAAAACTCCAAGCCCCCGGATAACTCACCAGTGCACCTATGAAAACTTTTTCTGTGACATCCGCCATGTATGCGTTCTCCTTCTACGCCCCCCACAAGGAGGCTTGCAACATGCCTCTCTGTGCGAAAGGCGTACAAACAAATTCCCGATAGCGGTCGCAAACTCCTGCCCAATGTACAGGAAAACTTGCCGTTGCAAGTAGGACGGTATTGCTCTCATGCTCTCATCTCGCACTCCAAAAGGTTCGCGGATGCTGAGGGGGTACACAATATGGAAAATGCCGTTCCTCCCGGCTATAGCAGCCAAAAGGAACGGCGAATGTGAGAAGTGGGCAGAAGTAGTAGAAGCCGATTCTTACTGCCCGAAGACACACTAGGTAGTGTGATGCACAAACTCCCTACTTGATGAAAAGCATCTCCTGATAGGTGGGAAGGGGCCAGAGTTCGTCGGAGACTATTCCCTCCAAAAGGTCAACTGCGGCACGCACCTGACTCATGGCAGGCAGGACGTTGTCACGATACGAGAGAGCATGGGTAAGCAGGTCATCATCTCCCTCATGCTCTAATGCATGTTCGAGGGCATGAATGCCGGTCTCCAAGCTATTGGTAAGTTCGATCACTTTATCGAGAATACCCGTGTTCGGTGTCTTACCTATCCCAACAAGATTCACCGCGAGGTTGGTTAGTTGAAGCTGATAGGTTAGCGCGGCAGGAAGGACTTTGGTCTTGGCGATTTCCAAAGCTAGAAGCCCCTCTGTGTTAATGTCACGGCAATATTTCTCCAACAAAATATCATACCGGCTCAATACTTCCCGCTCAGAAAGCACATCATACTTTCCAAGAAGAGCGATATTTTCTGGTGTGACGAGCGCAGGCATCGCATCAAGGGTATTTCTTAGATTGGGCAGCCCCCGCTTCTCCGCCTCTGCGTGCCACTCGTCCGAATAGCCATTACCGCCGAAAATGACGGCAGAGTCATCACGGGCTATTTGCTGCAACACTTTCTGTACCGCCCCGTTCAGCAGGGTCGGATCGCCGTTTGTCTCCTCCTCAATGCTTGTGGCGATGTAGTCCAAAGACTCGGCAACGATACAGTTCATCACGACGAGGGGCCACGCAATGGACTGATTGGAACCCACAGCGCGGAACTCGAAGCGATTACCAGTGAATGCAAAGGGACTAGTGCGGTTACGGTCTCCGGCATGACGGGGCAGGTGTGGCAGTGTGTCCACTCCAATGGTCAGTGTACCTGATGACTTAGAACTGCTGGCTTCGCCGACTTTGAGTTGGTTGAACACATCTTCCAGCTGTTCTCCAAGAAATATCGAGATGATTGCGGGAGGTGCTTCATTGGCTCCAAGGCGGTGGTCGTTCCCTGCGGATGCGACGGAGGTGCGGAGCAGTGTGGAGTATTTATGCACCGCGCGAATGGTTGCGGCACAAAATACGAGGAATTGCGCGTTGTCGTGCGGGTTATCGCCAGGGTCAAGCAAGTTGCCGAGCTTGCAACCAAGTGACCAGTTGACATGTTTGCCCGATCCATTGATTCCGGCGAATGGCTTCTCGTGAAGCAGGCAAGACATACCGTACTTGGTAGCGATGCGTTGCAGGGTCAGCATAATGATGTGCTGGTGGTCGTGGGCTAGGTTGGCACTCTCATAGACGGGCGCAATCTCAAACTGCCCGGGTGCGACTTCATTATGCCGCGTCTTGATAGGAATCCCCTGTTTGAAGAATTCGTGCTCAGCCTCCATCATAAAAGCCAACACACGCTCGGGAATTGCACCAAAGTAGTGATCTTCAAACTCTTGCCCTTTCGGTGGCTTCGCACCAAAGAGGGTACGCCCAGCATTCAGCAGGTCAGGACGTGCAAAGAAGAAGTTCCTGTCAATAAGGAAGTACTCCTGCTCTGGTCCAGCGGTGGCAGTTACCATACCGTGGTCATCATGTCCAAATAGCTTGAGCATGCGCTGAGCTTGATTATTAAGTGCCTGCATGGAGCGAAGTAACGGCGTTTTGTGGTCGAGGGCTTCCCCTGTCCAAGAGAGAAAGGCGGTGGGAATACAGAGGGTATTGCCGTTTGGGTTCTCATAAATATAGGCAGGGCTGGTGACATCCCAAGCAGTGTAGCCACGCGCCTCAAAGGTGGAGCGAATGCCACCCGAAGGGAAGCTGGAAGCGTCTGGCTCGCCTTGTATCAGTGCACTTCCAGAGAACGCCGCTATAGTCCCCCCAGAACCGTCCGGCTCAAAGAAGCTATCGTGTTTCTCGGCAGTCAAGCTAGTGAGCGGATAAAAGACGTGGGTAAAGTGGGTGGCACCTTTCTCCAATGCCCATGCTTTCATCGCAGAGGCGACGGCATCTGCAAGACCATTATCCAACTTCTCGCCTCTCTCGATAGTACTTCGCATGGCTTTGTAGATAGGGCGAGATAATAGCTGGCGCATCACTGCGTCGTTGAAGACGTTCACTCCATAGAGAGAGCTGTACGTCTTGCCCTCTAGGTCAATGGCATTGACGAGAGGCTTGTAGTTGATAACCGCAGAAATCGCTTCCTGCCTACCGGTCGTAGACTTCACTGAATGCATCCTCCTTCAAAGGAATGGGGTAAAAAACAAATAGCCACGTACAAAAACTGCCTCCGCTAAAGCATAGAGCGGGAGCAGTTCTCATACGTGGCATCACACCATAGTGATTCCAGAAATTTTGCAATCAATGTAGAGTATTCTATTCTATCTCTACGCGTTTGTCAAGTCTTTTGTGCTATCTGTTCGGGATTGTGAGGTTAGATTTTAGTCTGGAATACATCGAGTGTGCATCGCGACTATACGGATCGTTACCCCAACAAGCTAGTTCGTGAGTTCGTCAGAATTGGAAAGATGGCTTGCAGCGAGTTGATGTAGGACACCTTTCTCAATGAAATAGACGCGCTCCGCGATATTGACAATGTGATCGCTCACACGCTCCAAGTACTTTGCCGCAAACATCAGGTTAAGAGCAAGCACGGAACGGTTGTTCTCTTGAATAACAGTCGTGAGATCTTCGCGCATCTGATGGTAGAGGTTATCCACCGCGTCATCGTCCTGAATCACCTTCTCCACCAAGTCCAGATCGTGGTGAACGAAAGCTTGAAGTGCGTCATGCATCATTGCACGGGTGAGGCTGGTAAGCAGAGGCAGGTCAACCAAAGGATGGTATATCTCCCCTTTGCGGGCGAGACGACGACCGATCTTGGCGATGTCGACCGCATAGTCGGCGATACGCTCAATATCGGTAATAACCTTCAGAGCGGTACCAATCACACGCAGATCATGCGCAACAGGCTGTTGCGTTGCAATGAGGTTCAGGCACTTCATTTCGATCTCTATGTCGAAATTATCCACAATATCGTCTTGGCTCACAACAGAGCGAATCTGTTCCAAATCCCCCGATATAAGTGAGTCTACCGAGGCAGCTAGCATAGAATCCGCACAAACCGCCATTTCCAGAATCTTCTCCTGAAGCCTAGAAATCTCTTCACTGTACTGCACTCTAAGTTCTGTCGCCATAGCCCGCCCCCTCCTGTCTCTTCAAGTTCTACACTGCTACTACGAATTCCTTATTGAGGAGAAGAGCAGAATATCAACCAAACCGTCCCTGAACATAATCCTCCGTTCGCGTATCTTTTGGGTTCGTAAATATCTGCTGGGTCTCCCCCGCTTCAATCAAATCGCCCTTAAAAAAGAAGGCTGTGCGGGAAGAAACACGTGCCGCCTGTTGTAGATTGTGTGTCACGATAATTATGGTGTACTGCGCCTTCAGTTCTGTCAAGAGTTGCTCAATCCTCATGGTAGAGACTGGGTCTAATGCCGAGCAGGGTTCATCCATCAAGAGGACTTCTGGCTCTACAGCGAGAACACGGGCGATACAGAGGCGTTGTTGCTGTCCACCAGAGAGATCATAGGCAGATTTATGGAGGACGTCCTTAACCTCATCCCAAAGAGCAGCCTGCCTGAGACTCTTCTCTACAAGAGCATCTAACGTAGATTTGTTACGCTCTCCATGGAGTTTGGGTCCGTAGGCAATGTTTTCCCATATACTCATAGGAAACGGGTTCTGCTTCTGAAAAACCATCCCAACACGCTTCCGCAATTGGACAACGTCCACGCTTCTATCATATAAATCGGCACCATCCAGCGTAATCTTCCCTGTTAGTCGGGTGGCAGGATAGAGATCATTCATGCGATTCATCGTTCGCAAGAACGTCGATTTACCGCACCCAGAGGGACCGATAAAAGCGGTGACCTGCTTGGGATAGATGGCGAGATTGATATTTTTCAGTGCCTGAAACTTGCCATAGAAGAAGTCTACGTTCTCGGCAAGAATGCAGGGTGCGGTGGTAACGTTGGGTTGGCTCATGGGTTTTAACGTAGTGACGGTCATCTTCTTTTTTTATCCAAATGGGGACGCTACTCGGCGATCTGAATGTCGTTAACTAAACCTGCCTTGGTAGTCCCAATAACACCATTCACGATCTCTTCGGCTTTATCTTTTTCTTCTGGCTTTTTGACAGTACCGCTCAATGTGATCTGCCCGCCAGCCACTTTAACTTCAATTTTCACGTCCTTCAGGCTTGGCTCTGCTTTCAACTTCGCCTCGACGTCAGTTTGCAGCTTACTATCATCTGCGGTAGTAACCGTTGCGGTTGCGGTTCCGGTAGAGGCATCGGCTCCCTTCTCTGTCTTCGCACCTCCGCCGTTGGAGGGACCACAAGCAGACAACACACTGAAGCAGGCGATGAGGCAAAATGCCACTTTCAAATTTCGAAACATAAGTATCTCCTTAATAATCTCGCAGGTTTGCTACGCGGCTCGGTTCCAACGGTTGCGCGTAAAATAGCGCGCCAGCAGACTAAAGACCAAGACCATCAGCACTAGCAGGAACGCCACCCCCCACAGCTGCCGAAAAGCATCCGTACCGATTTGGTCACGCAGGACATATATCTGCATAGGGAGAGAGGCAATAGGCTTCTTCATATCGAGGTTCCAGAGAGTGCTGTTGCACCCCACCATGAGAAGCGGAGCGGTCTCGCCAGCGACTCGCGCCACCGCAAGCAGTATTCCTGTGACGATACCTCCTCGTGCAGAGGGCAAAACAATCTGCCAGACGGTGCGGGTGTAAGTAGCTCCTAATGCCAAGGAACCCTCCCGTAGAGCCACAGGAACCAGCCGAATCAGCTCTTCTGTGGTACGCATTACCGTTGGTATCATCATAATACCCAATCCAAAGGCTCCTGCGTTTGCGATTCCTGCATTTCCATGCGTTGGAACTATCAAAAGTGTGAAGGAAAAGATACCAATGACGATGGACGGAACCCCATTGAGGAGATCAGTAGCAAAGCGAATTACTCCGCCGATGCGATTATTGCCAAACTCGGCAAGATAAATGCCTCCTATCACGCCGATAGGAATGCCCAAGAGCGAGGCAAATAGGACAAGCATTCCTGTGCCTGCAATAGCGTGACGCACTCCGCCGTTCTCCGGGAGCTGGAAGAACTGACCATTCAGTGCCGAAATTCCATCTCTCCCAACAAAGAAGAGGAGAAGGAACAGCGCGACACACGCGACAAAGGCACACGCGCCACACATCACCAAGGCAAACTTGCTAGAGGCATACCTCCAACGGAGAAAGAAGGGTCTCCCCGGTATATAGCGATTGAACACTAGAACAGCGAACCCTAGAAAGCCGATTCCCTGTGCGATACCAAAGAGTCCGGCAATACCTTTATGGGCAATGTCGCTCCATGTTTGGAAAAGGAAGCCAACTAAGACCAGTACGATAAGTGCCCACTTCCCTCCAAGCCCCACTCCCGTTTTTATTTTTAGTGTTAAAGGGTTCGCAGAGGCTTTTGCCGACGTGAGCCAGACCATGCCCCGTGCAAGAGCATTGACGAACACAGTGACCACGAAGAGAGTCAACGCGACCTGTGTGAGTGCAGCGGTATGGATTTCGGAGTTGGGGCTAGGGTACTGATCGGCAAGCAACGCCGTCATTGTGTAGCCGGGGCGAAACAGAGAGAAGCTGTTTGGGTCTGCTGTATTCGGAAGAGAAATCTTGCTCCCAATAACCATTGTGACCGCCATCGTCTCCCCAATAGCACGCCCAAGCCCAAGCATAATAGCACCAATGATCCCGCTACTGGCATGACGTAGGACGACAGACCGAATGGCTTCCCAACGCGTAGCCCCCATGCCATACGCGGCTTCTCGTTGTGCCATGGGAACGGTACGAAGCACATCCCGCGAGACTGCTGTAATGAAAGGCAATATCATGAGGGCAAGGATGATTCCAGCGGCAAAGAAGTTCTGCCCAACCCCAGAATCGGGAGAGGCAGAGAAGAACGGTATCTGCCCGAAATTGCGTGTAATCCACACTTCGACACTGCTCTGAAGCACGGGCAGAAGGTAGTTTAATGCCCAGAACCCATAGACGATACTAGGGACTGCCGCCAAGAGTTCAACCAAAAAGGAGATAGGGGTACTCAACCAACGGGGCGCGATTTCGGAGAGAAATATCGCAGCTCCCACCCCAAGCGGAACGGCTATCAGCAAGGCGATACCAGAAGTGACAAGGGTTCCATACACAAAAGGCAGCACACCAAAAAGGTTGCCCGTCTTCTTATCGGCGTCGGAGGGGATAGGGTCCCATGTTGTGGAGCTGTAGAAACCGATTCCAGAGAGAGAGAGACTTGGGCGTGAAGCAAGATAGAGAAGTATCCCTATTCCAACGATTGCCAATAGGGAGAGGCATGCTATTAATAGGGTTGTGTTGCGAAAGAGGTTGTCCGACTGGATGCCGGTGAGCCACCGCTTTCGATTTGGGCGAGAGATTGATTTTTCAGGCGAAGATTGTGTCATTCGATGTTTTTATTAGAGTGAGGCTCTGACAAATGCCAGAGCCTCATGCGGTTCAGAAAAAACTAAGGAACTTGCGAACCGGCAATACTCTTGAGAGCAGCTTTATTGATGCCAATGAGGTTACCAGGCAGTGGTGCATAGAATAGCCCTTTTGCCTGCTCCTGTTGCTCCTTCTGTAGTACCCATGCCCACAGTTTGGTGGTGATACCGGCGTTTGCGCCACCAGTCTTGTAGAGTAGGATATAGGTCAAGCCCGAAATGGGGTAACTGTTCTTGCCCGGCGCGTCCACTGTCGGGGTCTTGATGTCCGCCTTCAACGCGTTCGCACTTTGCGCGAGCGCAGCAGTCGTGCTAGCGACAGAAGGAGCTACGAAGACGCCCGCCTTATTTTTGATGGATGCGTAGGAGATATTGTTTGTAACGGCATACGCGAGTTCCAGATACCCAATGCTACCCGGTGTACGTTGAATAACGCCTGCAACACCGGCGTTGCCTTTACCACCAATACCGGCGGGCCAGTTGACAGATTTTCCTGCCCCTACTGTGGTTGCCCATTCAGAACTCACCTTTTTGAGATAGCTCGTGAAGACATAGGTGGTTCCAGAACCGTCGGTACGGTGGACTGGTGAGATGGCAGTATCAGGGAGAGAACGCTTGGGATTCACGGCAACAATAGCAGCATCATTCCACTTTGTGATTTTGCCCATAAAGATTCCAGAGACGATTTCTGGGGTGAGGCGAATGCCAGAACCTAAACCAGGCAGATTGTAGGAGAGCGCAAGGGCTCCACCGATAGAAGCAATATGGACAACGGGTCCGGGCATTGCCTTCTCTTCCTCAGCGGAGAGAGGCGCATCACTTGCCCCAAAATCGACCGTTTTGGTCTGAAATGCCTTTATACCTGCTCCAGAACCTACGGATTGATAGTTGACACTAATATTGGTTGCTGTTTGGAACTTGGCGAACCACTCTTTGTAAATCGGATAAGGGAAAGTGGCTCCCGCGCCCTGAATAGTCTGTGCGCCTGCGGTGGCGTTCGTCGCCAGCAAGACGCTCACAGCAAAACCGGTCACTGCAACGCGCAAAAAGGTACGATTCATACGATGGAAGTCTCCTTCTAAAGCACCTGTCAGCAGGCTGAATATTCGTTATGTTCTCATTATGGTTCCCCCATATTAAGGCATTGTTAAGGGAATATGAATTTAAGATTAAGGAGAGGGGTCTTTGGGGAGCAAGCCGTGCACCTCTTGTTGGTGCTTCATTTCTGCATGGTAGGGTTCGATATGGATACTCACCTGCATGGCAGGGAGAGCCTCACGAATGCGGTCTTCTATCGCCTCGGTAATGTCGTGCGCCTCCACAAGGGTACTGTTGTCGTCGATCTGGACGTGGACATCGGCATAACGGTATGTGCCCGACTTCCGAGTACGCAGTTTGTGATAGCCCAAGACGTAAGGCTCCGTTTCGAGTATCTCCCGAATTTTTGCCTCTTCTCCGTCTGGAAGGCGTTCGTCCAGAAGGAGATGTAGCGCATCATTTGCGAGATTCCAAGTTGTCTTGAGAATAAGAAGAGCGACTCCCAGCGCAGTCAAGGGATCAAAGATGTTATTTTCGGTAAAGCGCACAACAAGCAGTCCAATGAAAACCCCAACGGAGGTGAGAACATCGGTACGAATGTGTGCGGCATCCGCCTTTAGTGCCATAGAGTCGGTCTCTTTGGCGACCCGAAACAGGTATCTGGACAGGAAGAAGTTCGTCAGTCCTGAACCGCCCATGAGAACGATGCCGAGAGTGACAGAGGCGTGTGGCGAATGGTGGGGTTGAAGTAGCTTTATGATGGCTTCGTAGATGATATAGCCCGCAGCAACGAAAATGAGAAGTGCCTCCGCCAGACCAGAGAGGCTTTCCGCCTTCCCATGTCCATAGGGGTGTCTTTCGTCGGGCGGCGTGTCGGAGATACGAACCGCAATGAGGGCGATACCAGAAGCAACAAGATCGCTGGCAGAGTGAAACGCTTCAGAGAGAACGCTGATCGAGCCGCTCCAAATGCCCACAATGAGCTTGAGTAGGACGAGGATCGCATTCGAGATAATAGAGAGTCGTGCGGCGACTACTTTGCGTCTATTTCCCTCATTCTGATTTGTGAAGTAGGATTGGCTTGGTGGCTGTTTCAAGTTGTTGAAGCCCTAAATCGTAACAAGGAAGGAATCTCCCCCCAAAAAGGAGCTTATCCACCAACCGTTACCCAAGTACGCAACACCTCCGTATTGGCGTTCTAGCTGCTTGGAAGGGGGGATGTGTATCAGACGCATTCCAGAACATCTCTCCTCCAGTACGAGAATACATTTGTCCCGTATCCGCTTTCCCAAAGCGGGCGGTATCTTGTACGGATCATTTTGCAGGAATGTGCCATGACCAAAAGGTATTTTGTTTATATGGATTATGGTTCTATCGTGACGAAAGGCTATTTGCTTTAGGTAGAGTGCATAATTATCCAGCGGGGGAGTTTTAATCGGGATAATGGTGACTGTTTCTATTGAATGAAACCCCACCTGTATCGGCAATTTAAGGGAGGGCTCTACCGACAATCGTTCAACAATTTGTTCGAGTTTGTGCCGTTCCGGAGCCATCACAAGTCTCCACGCGAGAGTAGCCGTACCTGATGAATCTCCGAAGGGGTACACGAGGAGCATATAGGCTAAAATGAGGGCGTAAATCCAGTTCTTTTCTTTTCCTACGGCGTTTGCCAATGCGAGTGAGGCGCTATAAAACATTCCGAAGTACGACAGTATTACAATCACGAACGTCGTGTCCCAAATGGAGCCGGAATTCTTAAACGGCACCACATAGCCTACGGAATAGAGGATTAGCGAGGAGGCACACAGACACATTATGGCAACGGGGAGGCTTCTACGAAAAATACTGGGGCTTGTCGATTCTAGAAGGCGCTTGTACTTGAACCAATCCGTGCCAAAAACCTTCCGTAAAACGGCGTAATTCGGTCGATTCAGCACCCGTTTGTAAAGCTGACCGAACCCAATAAAACTCACTAGGCTAACGAGCAGAGCCAGAAGCGACCAAGGTCCTCCTGCTTGCAAACACGCTAGAGCTAAAAATGCTACGACGAAATTTGCGAAGCTAAGTGTTCCTATTTTAAGTTGTTTCATCGCCCATGCCTCCCTCGTGCTAAATCCTGCCTTTGCCCCCAAAACCACACGTAGCTCCTATCGGCTCACCTACTTGCCTACGAGAACCGAATCAATCATTATCTCTCGAACCACCAATCATTATTCTCCGAAATCCACCAACCGTTACCAAGATACCCCCCGTTTGCGTAACCCGTACCGTGCATAGTCTCAGGGATATGCACGAGCCTGCGGCGAGTGTTGATTGCTTCCAGAATAAGTATCTTTTTTTGTTCAACTCTCACTTCACGGAATTGCTGAAATCCGATCCGAAGCGGTACCTGAGGCAATGTTCCGCTCTCAAACTGGTGCGCTATCCTATCGAGTGTTTGACGCTTGACCGCCATAGTGAGCAACCAAGAGAGGTTATAGTGAGGTCTTTGACTGATTCCAAGTGGGCAAAACAGGATCGCGTAGGCTATTATCAACCCATAAATCCACTTCTTCTTATGGCTCTGCGCGACTGCCAAAGCGATAGTCCCGCTAAGCGCCATAACAACAAACGATATATTCCCTAAAGCAAGTGCGAGTCCATTGAAGCGACTTGGGGAATTCAAATGGTTATCCCAAATTCCTGACCAAAACAGAATCTGGACGGAGGCACAGAGAGACATTATCACAAATGGAAGGTTTCTGATGAGTAGGGAATGCTCTGCCGATTCCGTAAGAGAGGTGTGCTTAAACCAGTCCGCTCCAAAGACTCGACGAAGCATGCTGTGATTCGGTGCATTCAGAACGACCCTGTACAAGCAGTCAAATCCTATTACGATGCAAACAATAAAGAAGGATGACACTATTCCAATTCCAGAGCAAGGAAATACTCCGGCAAGCCCTGCGAGGAACCCTATAGCACCAAGAAACAGGACCGTAACTGCCCCAAGATTGAATTGTTTCATCGCCCCTACTCCTCTCGTGCAAGACCATGCCCTTGCCCCCCAAAACCACACGTAGCTCCTATTGGTTCACCTACTTGCCTACGAGAACCGAATCAATCATCCCACCCGAACCACAGATCATTATTCTCTGAAATCCACCACCCGTTACCAAGATACCCTCCGTTTGCGTAGCCTGTACTGTGTTTCATCTCAGGAATATATATAAGCCTGCGACGCGTGTCGGTTGCTTCCAGCATGAGTACCTTCTCTTGTTCGACGTGCACCTCATTAAATTTCTGAAACCCGATCCGAAGCGGTACACGAGGCAATGTTCCATTCTCAAACTGGTGTGCCATCCTATCGAGTGTCTGACGCTTTACCGCCATCGTAAGTAGCCAAGAGAGTCTATACTGATTTCTGTCAGTGATTCCAAGCGGGCAAAACAGGATCGCGTAGGTAATTATCATCCCGTAAATCCACTTCTTCTCATTGCTCCGCGCTAAAGCCAAAGAGATTGTCGCGCCAAGCACCATTATAGCAAACGACATATTCCCTATCAAATGTGCGAATCTATTGAAGCTACCTGCGGTATGTAAGACGGGATCAAAAACTCCTGACCAGAACAGAATTTGGACGGAGGCGCAGAGAGACATGATCACAACGGGAAGGTTTCTGACGAGTAGAGGATGTTCTGCCGCTTCCGTAAGAGAAGTGTACTTAAACCAGTCCGTTCCAAAGACTCGACGGAGTGTGCTATGGTTCGGCACGTTCAGAACGCCATGGTACAAGTTATCAAACCCTAATACGATGCAAACAAGAAAGAAGGTTGCAACGGGTCCAAGGGA
The DNA here is from genome assembly GCA_945878775.1 of Chthonomonas calidirosea. GTDB lineage: Bacteria > Armatimonadota > Chthonomonadetes > Chthonomonadales > Chthonomonadaceae > CAIJLM01. The sequence continues at coordinate 20,084 of CAMCUQ010000007.1, read as the reverse complement.
AGGAATTACCACGGCAAGCCCTGCGAAGAACCCAATGGCAGCAAAAAACAGCCCAGTAATCGCCCCCAGCTTGAGTCGTTTCATCTGTGTTTCACCTCACTCCCCGAAAACAGCAACGCCTGTTGAACTGGCTAATCCTAAAAGAGTCTATTGTAAGTAATCCACCAACCATTGCCGATATAGCCCACGTGGCGCCGAACTACATAATGGGAACCAGAAATATGAACCAACCTTCGTCCTGAGCTATACTCTGTGAGAATGAGAGTGCCATCGTAGTCAAGCTCCGCACCATCAATATGCAAAAACACGAACTGCAAGGGCACCTGAGGTAGTTTTCCTTGTTCCGCTTGTTGCGCGAGTTCATCGAGTTTTGGGCGTTCTACCGCCATTGCGAGCATCCACGCAAGGTTGGATTGTTTATTTGTTTGGCGACCCAATGGGGTTAGCACAAGCGCATACACAACCATCAGAACATACACCCATTTCCTCTCACCACCAACTGCCAATGCCACCGCGAATGCTGCACTGAGCATCAAACCAACATAAAACAACAAAAACAGAAGTATCGCCGCATCCGAACGAGAATGCCCCCAACCCATGATCCAAAACAAAAGGAAATAGGAAGCACAAAGGCACATCACGACTATAGGCACGTTTCTGAGCAACAACGACGGTTCTTGTGTTTTGGCAAGAGCCTTATATTTGAACCAATCCGCCCCGAAAACGCGATGCAAAAGAGTGTAGTTGGGTTGGCTCAAAAGGCGGGCGTAGTACTGCCCAAAACAAACCACTAGTCCCAACAAAACAAAGGGATACAAAGGAACTCCGCGCAGGACGCCTAAGATTGCTCTAGGTGGAAGGCTTGCTGGAACTGGTAGTGTGCATATTGCATATCCCCACACCCCCAGAACAATCACGGCTACGCACAAAAAAAGCAGTGTCGTTAGTCCCAGTTTAAGTTGTTTCATCACCGTAGCCCTCCCCTGCTCAGGCACGCACAAAACCTCATCCCCATTATCGCATAACCCGTTCCTTTTGCCAAGTACAATCTGCTCAATTCGATACGACAGATTAGCGAGCGACGAGCCTCTGGCGCAAGAGATAGCAGAAGACAGGGGCACCGATCAGAGACGTTATGACCCCTATCTCTAATTGTGCCAACCAGACACGCGAAACCCAATCGGCAAAAACAAGGAGCAGCCCCCCCAACAACATGGCGGTCGGTAAAAGAACGCGGTGGTCGGGTCCCACAATGCGGCGTGCCATGTGCGGAACCACCAAGCCCACAAAAGCAACGATTCCTGCCACGGAAACCGCCGCCGCCGTAACCAGCGATCCAGCCAATATCACGCGCCTCTTGAAGCCCTCAATGGGAACTCCCAAGTGCGCCGCACTCTCCTCTCCAAACGACATAAGATTGAGTTCGTTCACTCCTCCCCAAAGCATCCCCCCTCCAATCACACCGAAAACGGCAAGCATCACCACATGGCTCCAATCGAGTAGTTGAAGGGAACCGAGCAGTTGTGCCAATATCGCGCTCTGGCGATCTACATTGCCAGAACGGTTGGCGAGAGAGAGCATGAGGGGAATGAAAGACCAAAGAAAAGTGCCCACGACGATACCCGCGAGGAGAAAAGTTTGAGAGGAGAGTCGCCCCTCTTTGCGGGAGAGCGAATAGACAATGAGGGTGGTTAATAAGCCCGTCACAAAGGCGCACAGTGGGCGAGCGAACCCGAAAAGTAGGGTTGATCCCCCCAACAAGATGAGGATTACCGAGCCGAGAGCCGCCCCCGCAGAGACTCCCACCATATAGGGATCAGCCAGCGGGTTCTGCAAAAAACTCTGAAACGCGACGCCCGCTAATGCCAATAACGCGCCCACCATCAAGCCACCCAAAGCACGAGGAACTCTGTTCTCCCAAACGATGCTATCACTATAATCTTGTGGAGGAGGAGGGGCGTAATGGGAGAGAATGGGAGTGTGCCGCCAAAGAACGTGGAGAACGACACTCGAAGTCACCGTTTTTTGGGTCTGGCTATCCCCCATTCCCACATTCAACAGTGTCAGCACAAAGAGGGCAACACATAATCCAATGACTACCCATCGCCAATGCTTACGTCGTGCGAGAGTTTGAGAGGGAGGGGAAATGGACATAGAGACACTACTTCCCTAGGGAGACTTGGGGGCAGACGCTTCGGGCTTTATGCCACGCAGATAGGTGGCGAGTTCTTCCACCGCTTGGGGCAGACGGGGTCCTGGACGCACTAGCACCGTATCACTCTTAGGCTGAAAAAACTGCCCTTTTCGGACAGCAAGAACCCCTGTAGCCCAGCCTGGAACCTGCTTCGCTTGGGTGACGACCTCTTTGCCCGCAACGATTACATCCGGGCTTAACATGATCACCTGTTCGGTGGTGAGAGTATCGCCGGGAACGGGTTGCTCAACAGCGTTCTTTCCTCCCGCAAGCGTAATCACTTCGTGCAGATACGATTTAGGTCCTGTAGTGTATATCGGGCTTACACCGTAGAGCATGAGAACACGGGGTTGGTTCGCACTATTTTTGTTTGCCAATGCCACCTTGTCGATTCGGTCGTGCATCTGAGTAGTGAGGGTCTTCGCCTCTGCTTCAGTCCCCGTCGCAGTCCCTACAAGGTTGATCGCGTCGAAAGTCTCCTGAACCGAGTTTGCCGAGAGGACAAGCAGGGGAACCTTCGTCTTATCCAGAGCCTCTATTGCCCGTCCATTCAACCCTGCCATTGCGACCACTAGATCGGGGTTTTGTGCCAGTACCGCCTCGGTGTTGATCTGGAATCCCCCAATCTTCGGCTTTTGCGTTGCCTCCGGTGGATAATCGCAAGCGGTTGTCACTCCCAAAACTTTGTCCCCTAACCCCAATGCAAAAAGAATCTCTGTGTTGCTGGGTGTAAGAGAGACTATCCGCATGGGGCGCGTGTTGAGAACAAGTTGCTTGCCACGCGAATCAGTGATCGTGCGGGGGTATCCGTCTTGCTTTGGGGTAACAGGGGGAGTCACTACGCCCGATGCCTCTTTGGGCGCATTGCATCCCCAAAAAGGCACCGAACATACTACTAGTGACCAATAGAGAAAGAGCCGTCGCTTCACTTCTTCTTGCCTCTTGATCCTCGAGGCTTGGAAGGACGCGCCGGTTTGTCTTGCCCTGTACGCGGTTTGGGAGCGTTCTTATTTTCATATTGCCACGGCGGGCGCTTGGGACTCCGCTTCACTTCATCCTGCCAAGGGGATGGCTTAGGACCACGGTCAAAGCCTGCTCTCTCCGGGCGAGGTTTTGCACCACGCTTCTGGTCATTTCGCCAATGGAAATGTTGCATCCCGCTCGTTGGCTCCTCACTTGGAGTGGAGGTTTGGGGCGGGCGTTTCCCACCCTTTTGCCATGCAGGTGGCTTAGGACCACGGTTCGCGTCATCTCGGGGAACCCACGGCTTAGCACTTCCTTTTGGGCTATCATTTTGCCAAGGAGGAGGCTTGGGACCACGATAACCCTCTTGGTTATTTGACCGAGGCTTAGGGGGGCGATTCGCATTATCCTGCCATTGAGAAGGCTTAGGGGGACGGTTCGCACTATCATTCTGCCAAGGTGGGGGCTTAGGACCCCGATAGCCGTCTTGGTTCTGTGAACGAGGTTTTGGGGCGCGACTATCATCATTTTGCCAAGGAGGAGGCTTGGGACCACGATAACCCTCTTGGTTATTTGGGCGAGGCTTCGGGGAGCGATTCGCATTATCCTGCCATTGCGATGGCTTCGGGGGACGGTTCGCACTATCATTCTGCGTCCGAGGGCGTGGTGCACGATTAGCGTTATCGTTCCATGCGGGCGGCTTCGGCGCATGGTTCGTGTTATCTGGTTGTGTCCATTGCTTTGGGGCGCGATCCGTATCCTCGTTCTGAGGGCGAGGTCTTGGATTACGATCCGCATTGTCTCTCCAATTGAAAGACTTGGGAGTGCGATCTCCGCTCTCGTTCCAGGTCGTAGGTTTAGGAGCCCGTGGCGACGCCTCTTTCGGCGACGATGGCGTTGGAGGGCGGTGTGATGTGTCCTGTAGCGTCGGAGGCTTCGGAGTCCTAGGACGCGCAGGAGGGCGAGATGATTTCGGTTTCAGGGGACGCTCCGTTAGTTGTGGTGTGGGAGTTGGACGTGCCATCTCCAAGAGTCCCGCAACCTCATCTGGGCGCAACTTGCGAAATGTGCCAACGTTCAAGTGTTGAAGTCGAATGTTGCCAAAGGCGATTCGTTGGAGAGAGCGAACTGGATGTCCGATAAACTCCAGCATACGGCGTATCTGCCGATTTCTGCCTTCGTAGAGGGTAATTTCGAGTGTTGTAGACTGGGTAACAGCATCATACTCCACAAAAATAACCTCAGCGGGAGCCGTCTTGCCATCATCCAGTTCCACCCCATTGCTCAGCTTTGCCGCGCTCTCTTTTTCCACAAAACCTTTTACGCGCACATTGTAAACTTTGGGAATGTGGTAGCGGGGGTGCGTGAGGCGAAAGACAAAGTCACCGTCATTGGTGAGAAGAAGCAAGCCTTCGCTGTCCTCGTCCAGTCTTCCGACGGGGACGATTCGCTCTTCCACTTGTCCAACCAACTCCATAACTGTTTTCTTGGCGTGAGGGTCTGATACGGTAGACTGATAGCCAATAGGCTTATTCAGCATCACGTAAACCTTATTCGGTTCAGTGCCGTTCGGCAAGGGGGCACCATCCAGCTTTATCTGGTCCTTGGTGGGGTCAACTTTGGTACCGGGTGTGGTGACTCGTTGACCATTTACGGTAACTCTACCATCCGCTATTATGGCTTCGCAGGCTCTTCGCGATGCGACGCCAGCGGCGGAGAGTACTTTTTGTAATCGAGGTAACTCTTGTTCCATAACGTAAGGATACCACCGCAATACTCAGAATCATAGCCCAAGTCCAGAATTTTCCACGTGGGTTGCCGTGTAATAGCGCAGAAACCCCTTTTATGGGCAGAACTGTCGCCTGTGCCAGCACCGGAGTGGAGCAAACAGGCTTGCCATCCACCAATAATTCAAGTGTTCCGACCACTGCCCCCACATTGACCGGAGCGTTTAGAGCAACAGGCAGCAAGCGCGTGACAAACGGCTGTTCCATTCCTTTGCGCGAGATCACCTGAAGCCCTTGCTTCGCCACAACATTGACCTTCTCTTGTTCGCCGTTCGAGATCGCACACGTCCCCACCATGTCTCCTGCCTTCACCGCAGACTTGGGTTGGAAGTTCTCAAAGCCGTATTTCATTAGGCGCGAAGTATCGTCGATATAGTCTTTCGTGTTTAGCACCACAGCGATAAGACGCCATCCGTTCTGGGTGGCACTTCCTACAAAGCACTTTCCCGCTGGAATGGTCCAACCGGTTTTAATGCCATCAGCGCCCGGAAATTTGCCCAAGAACCGTGAGTGATTCCGCAACGTCACGTCTTTCTTATCCAGAGATCGTTCAATGCGGCACATCTTTGTCCGCACGACCTCTTCAATACGTGGCTCTTGAATCGCGACACGCCCAATCAAGGCGAGATCACGCGCCGAACTGAAGTGCTCTTTGTTGTGAAGACCATGGCTATTTACAAAATGGGTGTGTGTGGCTCCCAATTCTGACGCCCGCGCGTTCATCATCTGTGCAAACTCGGCTTCGGTGTGCGCCAAATGCTCGGCAACCGCAACGCACGCATCATTTGCCGAGCGCATGAGAACCGCCCGCAAAATATGGTAGGAGGAGACCGCCTCACCTGCCTTTAAGTGTAAGGAACTCTCTTTCGTCTCGGCAGCGAACTTACTCGCGACGATCATATCCTCTGGGCGCGTATGTTCGCAGAGCAAGAGAGCCGTCATCACTTTGGTGGTGCTTGCAATGGGGCGTGGGGTATCTGCATCGTGTTCGTAAAGCACTTGCCCCGTTTGGGCATCGATCAGAATCGCGCTCTTAGCACCAAGTACGGGCAGAGTTCCATCCCCCTTGGGTGCAGGTGTGTTCTCTACACTCAGTGGCGGAATATTGGGGGTAGTGGGAACGACAACAGGTGGCTCCCGCTTTGGATCGGGAAGGCGCGGGCGCGAATAGGAGGATATAACTTGGCTACCGACCAGGAATGTGAGGGTCAATGTGATCCCAACACGCAATAGAGGGTATCTTTTGGCATAAAAAGGTGGGGTTCGCCTTCGCATTTTCAAGGGAATCTCTCATCTTAAAGGGTTGGATGTTATTGTAGCAACTTCCGCTCCGTTCTGCAACCCCAAGCGAACCCGAAAATCGGTTTTCGTAGCGACTATTTCTCGCAAACTGGGTAAAAACTCAACATCGGACAAAATATTTCTCACGCAAGAGGGACTACGAAGGCTCCTAGAAGAAAGGGAGCTGTTCGGTGTCGTGGGTTCCAGCCCATTTGTAGCTTGTCATACAGCGGTTCCACATGATAGAATAGGGTATTCGGACGCGTACTTGTCTAAAGACAATAGAAGAGAGAGATACGGAGCATGGCAGAGATCGCAGATGTGGTGATCGTGGGTGGGGGCATCTTGGGAGTCTCTTTGGCGTATGAACTAGCGCGAAGAACTCTCCGCGTGACCTTACTGGAAGCGCATGCGCTAGGGAGTGGAACAACAGGGAGCGGTTTTGGGTGGGTGAATGCAACCTCGAAAGCCGAAGTAGATGATGCCTATTTTCAGATGAACGTGACGAGCATGAGCCTCTATGAAGAGATGCTGAGTCGACACCATGCGGAAGCTGTGGGGATTTCTACCGGAGGAACCCTATTTTGGTCTAAAGATAGTGATAGTAGGGATCGATTGCGCCAGAGGTCGGCGAAACTTCAGGAGCGGGGCTATTTGGCAACCAACGTGACGCCTGCGGAGATGGAGGCATTGGAACCTCATATTCGTTTCCCAAAGCAAGGTTCCGAGGAAAGCGAGGGCTGTTTTTGCCCTATGGACAAGTGGGTAGATTCATCTCGGTTAGTGCGCTTTCTGGCAGAATCTGCTCGCCGAAACAATGCTGACATTCGCGAATACGCACCCGTCACAGAGTTCCTGCTAGACTCGTTGGGTTCCATTGGAATGGTGAAGACGGAATCGCATCAAATTGCGACGCGCACCGTGATTCTGGCGTGCGGAGGTCAAACTCCACAAATCATCGCCAAATTGCGCCCTGATCCTCAGTTGCTTGCTTGTGTACCTCTCAAACGTGTACCAGGGGTTCTAACCGAGACAGCGCCACAAACAGCCCTGCACCTTGCACGACGTGTCCTCTATCCTCCAGACGCAGGCGGACTCCATTTACGCCCCACCGCTTCGGGAGGACTGCTTATTGGTGCGGATGATACCGATCTCTTGGCACAACAAGGCACACTTTCCCCCAGCCAATTGGCAGATATTGGTAGAGGATTGGTGGTGCGTGCCAGCGATTGGGTTTCAGGCTTAGCAATCTCCGAGGTCGCACAGACAGCAACCACCTATATCTGCAATCGCCCCATACCTGCCGACGAGCGTCCCATAGTGGGCAACCTGCCGGGCATTCAAGGGGTCTTTGTGGCGGTAACTCATAGTGGGATTACACTGGCTCCCTATCTCTCTAGCCTCCTCGCAGAAGAGATCGTTCACCGAAAAGCGCCGGAAGCATTGGCACCCTATCGCCCAGAGCGATTTCTTCAACGTTCCGCACTATAAAGCGAACGAAAGTACCGTTTTACAGGGCTAGAAACCTCACCTTTGAGATGTGATGGAAAGAAAGGACTGATCGAATTTCATGGAAAATGTTGCTGAGTGGAAAGTATCGCTTCACGGCGGACACAGTGGCGAGTTTTGTGATCATGCGGAAGCAACCCTCGAGGAGATGCTGAATGCAGCGGTGGAGGCAAGGTATCACACCTTTGGAGTGACAGAACACGTTCCGCGCCATGAAGCCCGTTTTCTCTATCCAAAAGAGATTCAAATGGGGTGGACAGTGGAAAAGATACATGACGATTTCCATCGCTACCGAGAACGAGTACACGCACTGGCACACGCCTTTGAGGGACGTTTGAATGTCCTGCGGGGTCTGGAGATGGAGAGCGTTCCCGAAAGAGGGTATGTGCCTCTCATGCAGGCGTTTCGCAACTTAAAACTGGCGGATGGCACTCCCAATTTCGATTATGCTGTAGGCTCTGTTCATCACCTCCACGAGATGGGACTTGATGGCGAACAAGAGGATTTCAAGCGGATAGTTGAACTCTCGGATGGTGTTGAGAATACCGCAGTGTTGTACTACACCCGGATCGCTGAGATGGTGACCTCGCTTCGCCCCGAAGTGGTTTCCCATTTCGACTTGGTGAAGCTAAACGTGATGCGAATCGGTTTTGAGGGCGCAAGGCTAGACACGCCCCGTATCACCAAACTCGCCGAAACTGCCCTAGAAGCGGTCAAGTCGGTGGGAGCAATACTCGACCTGAATACTGCCGGTTTGCGTAAAGGATTGGGAGAGCCCTACCCTGCCCCTTGGATCGTTCAGAAGGCACACGCGATGGGTATCGGGTTCTGCTTTGGAGATGATAGCCACCGCCCGTCTCATGTCGGCGAAGGGGTACCTGAAGCCCGCCAGTACCTATTGCAGTTGGGAGTGCCAACAGTGACGGTATTGCGGCGAGAAGGCTCTATAGGCTCAGGCACAATAGTTCAAAAACAAGTCGCCCTCTGAGCCTCCCCCTAGCGCCTTTCTCTAAAGCGTAATACAGAGAACTAACGGGTCTAAGTTACGACTGAACAGTTGGTACAGAGCTATGGCTTTATGCCCAGAACGCAGAAGCCACTGTCCTCTGCAGAGGCAGGAGTATGTGTGAAACCCCGCAACAGCCGAACGTCGTTAAATCCCGCGTCTCGGTAGAGTTGTTCTGCTGTGTCATGCGGGAATATCCTCCACCCACAAAAGATAGGGAGCCATTGGAGTGGAGAGTAGTGCATTGTAGAACTTCTCATCGGCGGTCACCATCACGGTTCCTTCGTGTATAGCCAGTGCCAGGTAAAGACTATCATAGACCGAGCGATTCGTCAGACACGCGATCTCCAGCGCAGGCAAGGCGAGGGACAAGGAGGGCGAGACCTCAATATCCAGGCTGCCCAGAGACTGCAATACTGCCTGCGCCTCTTCTCTAGTCACCTGCCCCGAACGCACACGCTTCCACAGAATGTTTCCGCACTCCGAAAAGAGCAGATCCGGCACTATCAACGTGTGCGCGTTCTCCAGTAGACGTCGTGCAACCTCATCATGAACTTCGGGGAGATACCATTTGATCGCCACATTGGCATCTACCACATAGCGGCTCATCGGTCTCGATCTTCCCGCAAGAAAGCAGCACTATCGTCGAAATTACGCCCTGCAAACAGCACGCGAATGCGCTCGACTTCCGCCTGTCTATCCTGAATGGGTTCCTGGGCAGCGTGCTCAAAAATTACCCGCAGTTCCGCTTCGAGCGACCGCTGATTGCGCTGTGCGCGGATTTTCAACCGGTCCACGATTTCGGGTGCGACATCGCGCACGAGTACCTGTGCCATACTGGAGCCTCCTGAGCTTGGAATGATAGCATTATGATAGCATGGATAGGAGAGGATGTCAATGTCTGGCCCTGTTATCCAGGTAAGTGGCATTACCGTAGCCTCCATCGGCAAGAAGCAGGAGAGCTGCTGGCAACACGGAACTAACGGGTCTAAGTTACGACTAGACACTTGGTACAGGGCTATGGCTTTATACCCAGAACGCAGAAGCTACTGTCCTCTGCGGAGGCAGGAGTATGTGTGAAACCCCGCAATAGCCGAACGTCGTTAAATCCCGCGTCTCGGTAGAGTTGTTCCGCTTGTGCTTGTGTGTACCAACGTCCAGCAGCTGAACGCTGATGATCCTCAGACGTGATCACAGTGTCGTTTTGCACGACTTCATAGCGGTCTTCCGAATGCCAAAGTTGCTCCTCTGGGCTAAAACGTGAGCGCGTCCTACGGCGTACATTCGCCCCGTCAATGGGGCGCACCTTCTCGAACACCAACATCCAATCGGTTTGCAGAGTCCATTCCTCTTTCCAAATGAGACCAAACGGCATGATCAAGGCACCGCCCGATTGGAGGTGCGCGAAGAAGCGTCGCATCACTTCTGTCGCCTCCTGCGGCTCGATCACGAGTTGAAAAGAACTCGAAGGAACGAGGATAGTTCGATAGTGGCGCGGCATATCGAGCCTTTCCATCGTCTGTTCATAGAGATTCGGCAAGAGTCCTTTCGGTAGCGCCTTCTCACGACAGATCGCAAGCATCTCCGGCGAATTGTCCACGCCATCGCAGTCCACCCCCTCTGCCAGATAGTCCAGCACGATCCGCCCTGTGCCGCACCCCACATCCAGTACTGGTTGACCGAACTGCCCCACAATGTCGCGAAAGAAAACACTGTCCTCCCACCTGAACGATTCATCACGCCAAATGTCCCAAGTCGTAGCCATTAGTCCGCGATATTCATAGCCGAGTGAACTCATAGAGCTTCTTCTCCTGCACAAAGGTATAGGAGCTACCGAAGCACTTTCCTATCAAGCCCTTCTCCCGAATCGGGAGAGGAGTGTCCGCAGGACGGGGTGAGGGCTTACGAGTTTTAGCGACGGCTAATTCTTTTATCGCTCTGCAAAGGTCTCTTGCGTAGTTTTTTTGTGGGGACAGGAATTCTGAACCGATAAGAACAATATAAGAGATAACAGAGCAGACTCAAGGGAGCGATGCCGAGGAGGAGATTATGTCACACGATTGTAGTCACCACAGCGCAAAAGGGGTAAGCGAGAGTCGGCTTCGCCTCTCCTCAGTAGTCACATTTTTGTTTGTTATCGTGGAGCTGATCGGGGGCTGGAAAGCGCACAGCCTTGGGCTGATTTCAGATGGCGTGCATAACTTCACAGATGGATTCTCTCTCGTGCTCTCTTGGTACGCTCTCGTTGTAGCCCGCCGCCCTGCCACCTCCCGTAATACCTTTGGCTATCATCGTGCAGGCATCATTGTGGCTCTCGTCAATGCGATCACACTCATCCTCTCTAGCCTCTATATCATGCTAGAGGCAGGACTACGGGTGATACACCCAGAACCCGTTGAGACTACCCCGATGATCATCGTAGCGCTGATCGCTGTTGTAGTGAACACACTTATCGCGGCTTGGCTACATCAGGGTTCTGAACACGACATCAATGTACGGAGTGCCTATATCCACATGGTAGGTGATGCGCTCTTTTCCCTTGGTGTCGCGCTTGCGGGATTGATCATACGCTGGACAGGTTGGGTCTATGCCGATCCTCTCATCGCCTTTCTCATCGGAGGATATATTGGGTATGCCTCATTTGGTATTATTCGTGAGACGACGCATATTCTTTTGGAAGGCGCACCACGTGGTCTCAATATGGATCAAATGCTTTCCGCTATGCAAGCAATGCCCGGAGTGGAGAACATACATCACCTGCACGTCTGGACGATTGGGGATGGAATGCACGCCCTCTCCTGTCATTTGCGCGTGGGAGAGATGACACTCTCGAACCGAGCCGAGATCGTGCGCGATCTCAAGGCGATGCTTTCCATAGATTATTCTGTGAGCCATTCCACCATAGAAACCGAGTGCGGGGAGTGTGGTATGACAACACTCTACTGCGCCATTGAGTCACCCGATATATGCCACGACCATGTCCACTGAGATAATACCCACCGAAACCCAACAGCACGTTCTTGAACTCCGCGAGCAGATCGAGAACGCGAACTACCGCTACTACGTTTTAGATGATCCCACGCTCTCTGATGTCGCTTATGACACGCTCTTGCGCGAACTGCGTGCCTTAGAGGAGCAGTATCCAACTCTTATCACCCCCGAGTCGCCTACCCAGACCGTCGGCGTCGAGTTTATCACGACCTTTGCCCCCATCGAACACCAAGTTCCCATGCTATCTCTCGATAACGCCTTCAACGCAGAAGAGCTTCGGGAGTGGGAAGCACGCATACGGCGCACCATGGGAGCCTCAGAAGAGTTTGCCATTGAATACGTGTGCGAACTAAAGATAGATGGCTCAGCGGTCTCTTTGACCTATACAAATGGCAAATTTCAGCGTGGTGGAACGCGGGGCAACGGCATTCTGGGGGAAGACATCACTCTCAACCTCAAAGCGATCTCTGCACTCCCCATGCAACTGTCTCCCCTCCCCTCCACCAATCCCCCCATGCAAAGCCTCTTCGATGAGCCTGAGCAGAGCGGCATACCGACGACAATTGAGATTCGGGGAGAAGTGTTTTTGAGCCACCCAGAATTTGCGCGTATCAACTCAGAAATGGAGGAGAAGGGCGGGAAAACCTTTGCCAATCCTCGCAACGCCGCCGCAGGCTCTCTAAGACAGAAAGACCCTCGCGTCACAGCCACCCGCCACCTAGATGTGTTTCTCTATACGGTTGGAGAGTGCGAAGGTTGGGCTTTTGGTAGCCAACTCGAACTCTTGCAGACTTACCGAGCTTGGGGATTGAAGACCAACCCAAACGTGGCTCTGTGCAAAAATATCGAGGAGGTCATTCAGTACTGCGATGAATGGCACAGCCGCAAAGAGACCCTCCCTTACGATACGGATGGCGTGGTGGTTAAAGTAAACGACTTCGCCCTGCAACGGGAGCTTGGGCAGGTGAGCCGTTCGCCACGCTGGGCAATCGCCTATAAGTACCCCCCCCTTCAAGTAAGAACCGTTCTGGAGCGCATAGAAATACAGGTGGGGCGCACAGGAGCCTTAACACCTGTTGCTTACCTAAAGCCTGTCGCGGTCGGAGGGGTAGTCGTTTCACGTGCCACCCTGCACAACGAGGACGAGATTCGGCGCAAAGGGGTACGCGTGGGGGACACAGTTATCGTTCAGCGGGCAGGTGAGGTGATCCCGGAGATCGTGGAAGTCGTGCTCTCCGAAAGAACGGGAACCGAAGAGGAGTACATTTTCCCCACACTTTGCCCCAGCTGTATGGAAGAATCCGTAAAGCCCGAAGGCGAAGCGGTCAGACGATGTATCAACGAGGATTGCCCCAGTAAATTGCAAGCCCGAATTGAGCATTTCGTCTCTCGTGGTGCTATGGACATAGAGGGTTTGGGGGAGAAACAAGTCGAACAGTTAATCGCGCAGGGCTTGGTGCAGGATGTCGCTGATCTCTACCAACTCAGCCTTACACCTCTGCTCACCATTGAGCGTATGGGAGAAAAATTGGCGACGAAAATCCTTCAAAACATCGAAAACAGCCGCACAAGACCGCTTTCGCGCCTGCTTTTCGGATTAGGATTACGCCATGTCGGTGAACACGTTGCCGAAGTGCTTGCCAATCATTTCGGCACACTCGAAGCCCTTCAAGTTGCCAATGTTGAGACACTAGAACAGGTGCATGAGATAGGACGAACCACAGCAGAGAGCGTTGTGCAGTGGTTCGCAAATCCACGGCACAATGAGCTAATTTTGGAGTTGCTACGTGTGGGCGTCGCACCACAATCGACTGCCGTCGAGAGCGTCTCAAAGGAGTTTGAAGGTAAAACATTTGTCTTCACTGGGGCAATGACATTGAAACGAGAAGAGGCTGAAACAATGATAAAGGCACGCGGGGGACGCGCAAGCGGAAGCGTGAGCAAACAGACCAGTTATGTAGTGGCAGGCGAAAATGCCGGTAGCAAATTGCTGAAAGCGACGCAATTGGGCATCACTGTTTTGACGGAGCCAGAGTTTCTTGAAATGTGCCAAGAATAGCCTCACCTCCCCTTCCCTAACGGTTCCAGTGGCAAAGAAATCGCATCCCCGTAAATATTGTCACTGTGGTATAATAACGACAACTTATTTATCCCCAACTTGGGTACTTGCACCGTAGATAGTGCTCGTACCATAAGGAGCCACATAGTGAACTCCCTTCTTCCACGCCACCCGCGCCTATCGCTGGCAGTCCTCTTTGCCTTGCTTTCCTCCTTCCTGATAATCACTCCTCATACCACATTTGCAAAGCCGCCTAAGAAAGCCGCTATTACTAAGAGCAGTGAGTACTGGATGGGGATGTATATGGGCCAGGAGAAGCTCGGCTACACACGTGTTGCAATGCGCCCCACCCGCGTTATGGGCAACGTTGGCACGGAAGTGATTAGCGATGGATTTCTCAAATTGAAGGTTCTCGGAACCTCTACAGAGCAGAAATCTTACCAAAAGACACTTGTTGACGCGCAATCGCGCCCTGTCTATGTCCTTTACGACATCTCTTCAAAAGGCAGCCGCCTTCGCGTAGAAGCAACGTTCAACTACCCAAGCCACACAGCCACTTGCCGTATCGGGGAAGGAAAGGAGGCAAATGTAAAAGTCCTCTCTATTCCTACAGATGCTAGCCTTCTGAGCGATACAAACCTTCTCTCCTTGGATAGCACGGCAAAACCTGGCAAAATCATCACCCAATACTACCTCGATCCTATCTCCGTTGAGTTTCAAAAGGCAACGATTGAGGTACTACGTAAAGAGATGGTGCAAGACCCCCTTTCTGGCAAGATGGTGAAGGCGACAGTCGCCAAAAACAAAATGCAACAGTTAGAAATGACCTATTGGGAGGGCGCAAACGGCAATTTTTTGCGCGGAGAGATGTCTCTGGGCTTCTTGAAGATTGTGATGCAGAAAGAGAGTCGACAGGCGGCACTGGGAGGCAAAAACACTCTGCGTGCAGAGAAAAATTATGTCCCTCCAAAAGATTTCGCGCTTGCCACAGCCCTAGTTACAGACAAACCCATTCCGTCTCCCCGTGAACTGCGCTCACTCAAACTCAATATCTCTGGCATACCTAGTAAGGAGCTAATCCTCTCTGATACGGCTCAAACGGTGGAGAATATACGTGAGACTCCACAGGGAATGAGCGGAGACTATAGTATTGAGGCGACGGTTTTTGATGCCACAAAATCACAGAGCCTACCGATTAAGGAGACGAGTCTACAGCCCTACTTAGCGAAGGCTCCCTACTTAAATATAGAAAGCCCAGAGATTATCGAGACAGCCAAGCGGATTCGAGGGGAAGAGAAAAATCTTTACAACATTGCCGTCAAAGTTCGGAACTGGGTATCGAGCAATATGACTCCCGATCCGAGTATCAGCGTCCCTCGCACTGCCAGCGATATTTTTGCAAACCGACGTGGCGTCTGTAGAGATTACTCCACCCTTTTCACCGCAATTGCCCGTTCGGCGGGCGTCCCCACACGTCTTTGCGGCGGGATAGTGTACGCAGAAGGGCTATTCTTCTATCATGCATGGGCAGAATGCTATGTGGGAGATTGGGTCGTTTTTGATCCGACTCTCTATAACATAGAGAAACCCGTGGAGTATGTGGATGCCACACATATCAAATTTGCACAGGGCGATGTGATGCAAATGTTCAAAGTGGTTGCTATTGTTGGGAAATTGCACATAAAGGTGCAACAAGCCACTCGCTAAATATGACAAACAACAGCAGAGATAGGATGACTCCAACAGGGGATATTGCGCCCCTATAGCAAAGGATAAGGTAAGCGCGTGCGCTTTTCATTTAAACATGTTTTTGCACTTGTATTCAGTATTTCGCTCGCCACATTGGGGGCTTATGCAGGAATGCGTCTCGTTCAGCAGTTCAGTGAGAAGGGCATCCCTTCATTCACTCCGCTAGCGATGGGGCTTTTAGGCTTGATGTCTGGAGTTCTTCTTGGTTTTCATATTGGAGACATGATAATGTCTGCGGGGAAGTCCTTGGCAGAGATGAAGCCCGCAGACAAGATTGCAGCCATGATCGGGATCGTTTTGGGTGTCTTTCCGGCTGCCTTTCTCACCAACGTTCTCTTCCGAGTGGAGATACAGCCTATCGTTTCGCTCGTTCTCTCTGCGGTAATGAGCGTGGTCTTCATCTATCTGGGGTTCGTCTTTACAACCAGCATGAAGTCGGAGCTGTTTAGCATTTTGGCGCGTGGTGGAGCCGCAAGCACAGAGCCTCTAACGCCCGAACTTAGCCCGACAAAAGGTAGCAAGATTCTAGACACAAACGTGATCATTGATGGCAGAATTCACGACGTATGCCGAGCAGGATTTATCGAAGGTACACTTTACATTCCCGGGTTTGTTTTAGAAGAGTTGCAACATATCGCAGACTCCTCGGACAGCCTGAAGCGAGCACGCGGTCGGCGTGGACTGGATATTCTGAACAGTATGCAGAAGGAGTTGCCTCTCGTCGTCCGAAGTTGGGATAAAGCACTTGACAAAAGCGCACAGAACGATGAAGTCGATACACGTCTTGTAAAACTTGCGAAGGCACTGGACGGTATCATCGTCACAAACGATTTCAACCTCAACAAAGTTGCCGCTCTCCAAGGGGTCCCTGTTCTCAACATTAACGAACTCGCAAATGCTCTCAAGCCCGTAGTCTTGCCCGGTGAAGTGATGCGCGTGGGGATTGTGAAAGAGGGCAAAGAGATGAATCAGGGCGTTGCCTACTTGGACGACGGCACGATGATTGTGGTGGAAGATGGGCGCAGACATATCAACGAGACGCGGGATGTGATGGTAACGAGTGTGCTTCAGACGGCAGCAGGAAAGATGATTTTTGCGCGTATGCGAACGGATGACGATAGGGAGCAGGATGACGAGAATGGTGGATTCCAAAGTGGTGGCGGTTATACCCGCCGCGGGCCGAGCAAGAAGATTCGGTAGTGAGCAAAATAAAATTTGGGCAGAGATCGCGGGCAGAACGGTGCTTGAACGCACGTTGACGGTTTTTCAACAACACCCCGCCATCTCAGGAATCGTAGTTGTGACGGGTGCGGACGATGAGGTTCGCATCCGTCAGTCTGTTGCCGCCTACCCAAAGGTTCTGAACGTGGTGATGGGGGGCAATACTCGTGCCCAATCGGTTCGTAATGGGCTAGACACACTATCAGAAGAGACAGAGATCGTACTTGTACACGACGCGGCGCGTCCACTTCTCTCCGTAGAGGTGATAGATCGCATTATTGCGGGAGTGCGAGCAACCGGAGCAGCCGTTCCGGGAACTCCTCTTTCAGATACGGTCAAGCGCGTAGGAAAAGACGGTAAAGTGGTCTCTACCGTCCCTCGTTCTCTCACGATTGGAGACGAACTCGTCTCTGGACTGACCGCTGTTCAAACTCCCCAGGGCGCAATATTAAGTCAACTTATTGCCGCCTACAACGCCTTTGATTTTGCCCACAGTGAGCCAACAGATGAAGCCTCTCTCCTCGAATCGGCAGGCTTTGCGGTTGAGGTTGTCGCAGGCGATCCCACCAATATTAAAATCACGCGCCCAGAAGATGTTGCCATTGCGGAAAAGCTGTTGGGTTCTACGGTTGCACAACACACTTTGCCACAAGGAGAGGTTCGGACGGGCTTTGGATACGACGTGCATCGTTTTGCCTCACCGGACGCGGGGCGCAAACTGGTTCTTGGAGGGGTTGAGATCGCCCATAATCGGGGCTTGGACGGGCATTCAGATGCGGATGTCCTGCTTCATGCTATCTGTGACGCGCTTTTAGGTGCCGCCTCTTTGGGAGATATTGGCATACTTTTCCCGAACACCGACGCCCGTTATAAGGGCATCTCTAGCTTGAAACTGTTGGAAGTGGTGGGAGAACGTCTGCGGGAAACGGGTTGGCACGTGGTAAATATCGACGCGACCCTCCTCGCAGAAGCACCCAAATTGATGCCTCATCGCCCCGCTATGCAGAACGCTATCGCCTCTTGCCTCTCCTTGGAGCCGACTCGAATCAGTGTCAAGGCGACGACCTCGGAGAGCATGGGCTTTGTGGGACGCGAAGAGGGTATGGCGTGTTGGGCGACAGCGACGATTCGTTCTCTGTAGAGAGGGGAGATTGCGGATGCTTGCACGTGTACAATCCAGTGCCGTTCTGGGGATAGATGCTTACCTAGTCACCGTTGAGGTGGATGTCAGCAACGGTATGCCCTCTATGTCCATTGTCGGTTTGCCAGATGCGGCTGTGAATGAGAGTAAAGAGCGCGTTCGTGCGGCAATAAAAAACAGTGGCTTTGCGATGCCTTGGGATAAACGTGTCACTATCAATCTCGCTCCAGCCGACATTCGCAAGGCGGGACCCAGTTTTGATCTCCCTATCGCCATTGGGGTCTTGGTGGCGACGGGACAGATTCCCCAAGCGGCGCTTGAGGACGCGATTATCGTCGGAGAACTCTCCCTCGATGGCAGTGTTCGCGCCATTAACGGAGCCTTGCCTATCGCCATGGGAGCAAAGGCACGTAAGCAGAACCGCCTCTATCTTCCCACGGCAAACGCCACAGAAGCCGCCGTTGTGCGCGAGGTCGATTCCTATCCAATTAGTTCTCTCAAGGAGATGGCACTTGCAGTTGCCGTTCCTGAAACCCTTGATCCCCTCCCCTACGATCCCACGCTTTTGGAGCCGGAAACCCCGCTCTTTTCGCACGATTTTGCCGATGTGAAAGGTCATGCCTATGTGAAGCGTGCCTTAGAGGTTGCGGCGGCAGGTGGACACAATATGCTTCTCTTGGGACCACCCGGATCGGGTAAGACAATGATGGCAAGACGCCTGCCCTCGATATTGCCCCCAATGACACCCGACGAGGCTCTGGAAGCGACTCGCATCTATAGCGTTGCCGGGCATCTCACCGCCGAACATTCACTGATCAACATGCGCCCCTTTCGTTCCCCTCACCACACCGTCTCCACAACTGCGCTCATTGGGGGAGGCGCGATTCCGCGCCCCGGCGAGGTCAGCCTTTCCCACCATGGGGTGCTTTTTTTGGACGAACTGCCTGAGTTTGATCGCGATGCCTTAGAGGTACTACGCCAACCGTTAGAAGATGGAAGCGTCACTATTTCCCGCGTGAATGCCAGTTTCACATACCCCTCACGCTTCTGCCTTGTAACCGCCATGAACCCCTGCCCCTGTGGCTATTGGGGAGATAAATACCGGGAGTGTACGTGCGCCCCTACCGCCGTTCAGAAGTACCAGAAACGGATTTCGGGTCCCCTTCTTGACCGCATTGACCTGCATATCGAAGTCCCACGCCTCTCCGAAGACGAACTGCTTCAAACCACTATGGGAGAAAACTCTGCTGACATTCGTGCAAGGGTCTGCAAGGCAAGAGCAGTACAAGAGGCACGCTTCTCTGCGCCTCCCATCGCTCCCAAAGAGCTAGAGATCGATCCAGAGAACCCACATCCCGCCGATCCTTCTCCCCAACTGTTGCCCCGTCGGCTCTATTGCAACGCACAAATGGAATCACGGGAGCTTCGCGCCTATTGCCGCCTCAGCACCGATGTGAGAAACCTCATGCGTGCCGCCATTGACCGACTGGGGCTCTCAGCACGGGCTTATGATCGCCTCCTTAAAGTGGGACGCACTATTGCCGACCTCTCTGGCTCTGAGGACATTCAACCTGCCCATATTGCCGAAGCCATTCAGTACCGAAGCCTCGACCGCAAGTTCTGGGGCGGATAAGCAGAACCGACAAAGTTGTGATATAATCGTACATAATGGGGAATATCTCTCTTTTTAGGAGCCTCTATCATAATGAACCAAACCCTTGAGCAAGAACTATATCATCACCTTTCTTTGCTACCTTTGGCACAGCAACACCAAGTCTTAGACTTTGCGCGTCGGCTTTCTGTTGACCAACCACAAGGCGTGCAAGGGGGCACTTTGCTCCGCTTCGCGGGAACCATTCCCACAGAAGACCTCATCCAAATGCAAACCGCCATTGAAACCGAATGCGAGCACGTAAATACCCATGACTGGTAAGTTTCTGCTAGACACTAATATCGTTATCGCTCTCTTTGCAGGGGAAGCAGAAGTGAGCCATGCAATTGCACGCACGGAAGAGGTATTTCTTTCTAGTGTGGTATCTTTAGTTTCCGGTAAATCCGAGTGCATTTTGGTCTTGAATTTGCTCTGAGTTCCGCTTCCGCCTTCGGTGGGCGGTGACTCCGGTGGTAAGATGGGCGGTGACGCTGTTCTTTTTTCGGATTTGCCCTAGCGGTTCGGGCAAGTT